>JAHRWG010000211.1 GCA_019090295.1 Cycloclasticus sp.
AAGCTTAGTTTTTTAATTAACCACCAACAATGGGTGGCCACATTGCCAGTACATCACCATCACTTAGACGTCGAGTAGGGCGGTCTTCTTTATTGATATAAACCCCATTAAGGATGACCAAGTGGAGGTTCTTGTCTCCTAAGTTAACACGGTCGACGAGACTGTTAATCGTGTCATTCTCAAGAAGAGGGATCTGCTTTATTTCGCCAGCAATATTTTCGGGTGAAAACTTGGCCAAAGAAGCAAAGAGTTTTAATGTAATGTTCGGCATAATAAAAAACGAGGCGGTTTAAGCCGCCTCGTTTATAGGTTTAGTTATAAAGGTAGGCTGAGGCGCTTTCTTGTTGCATCCGTTAGGGTGCCGTCAGTATTCCAGCCACGTACTTCATAGTAATTAGGTAACATTTTGTCTAGCTCACAAACATGGCCTTTTGCTGGGCCTTCTTTGATATGTTCTTCAAGTAATCGCGGTGGTAATGTGTCGTCGGCAGCAGTGAATCCAGCGCTATTATTGAACTCGCGCTCCATATTCCAGACACGCTCTCCTAATAGCATCAATCTTTCTGCTGTCCAGTTACCTTCGCAGGCAGAATCCAGTTGATCGGCTACCTCTTCTACGCCCTGAGCGAAAGAAGAGAATGTGCAAATACCCGCAGAGTCAAAGATACTAGTGGTATCTTGGAAGGCCATAAGTAGCTCAGCCTTACCTTCTGTGGCAAGAGGATCTGTTTTAAATGGAATGCCAGCTGTTTCTGACCCGTTGGTATACCCACGAACGTGGCATGCACCGCGGTTAGACGTTGCGTAACCAAGGCCCATTCCTTGTACAGCGCGAGCATCATAAGCCGGAAATTCTTGGCCTTTTACGACGATAGCGAGGTCTGGGCGACCATATTTTGTGCAAAAGCGTAAGGAGCTTTGAGCCAGTTCTTTACCAA
This sequence comes from Cycloclasticus sp., assembly GCA_019090295.1. Taxonomy (GTDB): domain Bacteria; phylum Pseudomonadota; class Gammaproteobacteria; order Methylococcales; family Cycloclasticaceae; genus Cycloclasticus. The sequence goes on from JAHRWG010000211.1 coordinate 939, forward strand.
AGCCTTCGTGCTTAGCGATAAGTTCAACGCACTTAACCATGGCTTCGGCGTTGCCAAAGGTCAGTTCAATACCATCGGTATCTTCCTTAGTTAGAATACCTAATTCGAATAACTCCATTGCAGCAGCGATAGCTGCGCCTGCAGAAATAGGGTCAAACGCTTGCTCGTTGCTGATAAAGTTTGCATAGGTAACGGCATCAAGGTCATCAACGCCGGTGTCTACACCAAAGGCCCAGGCTGCTTCGTATTCGTTGCCGCCTGAATTGCTCTTGAAGTATTTATGGACATCGTCCCTGTTCTTAATTGTGAAATGCTCAGGGTCAATGGTTGAAATTCTTCCGCAAGCAATGGTGCAGGCAAAACAAGCACCAGGGCGTGTTAGGTTGGCTTTCCCATCGCTTTCTCTAGGAACCATCATGGCTTCGCTGGATAATTTTGCAGCACCTTCAAAGGTGCTGTCTCGCCAGTTTCTAGTTGGTAGAGCACCCACTTCGTTCATGTGGTTCATCATCACATTGGTACCTAGGGCACCTAGGCCTTGAGCCATTTCATTATTAGCAATGATGTCTTTTGTTTTTTGAGTGGCTGTGAAAAAACGCTTAGGGTCTTTAATGTTTCCAACGCCTTTTGTTCCGCGTAGGGTGACCGCTTTAACATTTTTGGATCCCAGGACGGTGCCAACGCCTGATCGACCCGCTGCACGGTGAAGGTCGTTAACAATGGCTGAGTACAGGTTTCCGTTCTCGCCTGGAACACCAATGGCGGCAATCCTTAGCTGAGGGTCTTGAGTTTTTGTGTGAAGCCATTCATCGGCCTCCCAGACTGATTTTCCCCAAATTTCATCAGCCGGTAAGATTTCGCAAGTCTCGTTGACGATGCTGATATAGACTGGAGAGCTAGCCTTTCCTTCAATAATAATCATGTCCCAGCCGGCACACTTCATTTCGTTGCCAAAAAAGCCGCCAGAGTTTGAGCAAGCAAGGGCATTTGTTAAAGGGCTTTTGGTTACGCAAGAGTAACGACCGCCAGTTGAAGCCATGGTGCCTGTTAGTGGGCCCGTTACCATATAAAGCGAATTCTCAGGGGCTAAAGGATCGACCATCGGGTCAACTTCTTCTGTGAGATATTTCGTTGCTAGGCCTCTTTGACCTAGGTAGAGTTCAGCCCATTCCATATTAAGTGGTTCTGATGCGGATGTGCGGTCAGTTAGGTTTATGCGTAATACTTGTCTCGTCCAGCTCATGTACGGATCCTTAGAATATTAGAATTATTAGATCTATGATAAGGCGGTCGTTTATAAATAACAACAAATTTGTCAAGCAAGCTTTAAGCGCACAGATGTAAGCATTGGCTTACACGTAAAGAATGAGATGATGATGGGGTCTATCAACGGTTAATGGTTATACTGTTTCCGTCGCTGATGAAAGGGATTTGGAACAAGGAGCGTTTTCTAGGATAGTAATACTGCAAAGGACTGCAATAACACGGATGTTATGAAAGGATTCAATTAGCCAACCAAGCTAGCGACAACTATACCGGCGAAGTAACTGCTTCGCCGGTTTTTTTATGCCTAGGAAATAAGCCTTATGACTTAGGGGCCCGTGAATAACGTTTACGTTCATTTTCGGTTAAGAGTTTTTTTCTTAAACGAATAGACTCTGGTGTTACCTCAACAAGCTCGTCATCTTCAATAAACTCAAGCGCTTGCTCCAGTGACATTACAACGTGGGGCGTTAAGGTAAGCGCCTCATCGGTTCCTGATGCGCGAACGTTGGTTAGCTGTTTGCCTTTTGTTGGGTTCACAACAAGGTCATTGCCCCTTGAATGCAAGCCAACAATTTGGCCTTCGTATACTTCTACAGCATGACCTAAGAAAAGTCTGCCGCGTTCTTGTAGGTTAAATAAACCAAAAGCAGCGGTTTTGCCCTTTACCATGGACACGAGCACACCACTTTGGCGAGAGGTTATCTCACCAACTTTTACTTCACCATAATGGTCGAAGATACTGGTCATAATGCCGGAGCCAGAAGTTAGGGTAAGGAAGTGCCCTCGGAATCCGATTAGGCCGCGAGACGGGCTGATAAACTCAAGACGCATACGACCTTTACCGTCAGGCTCCATATTGGTTAATTCGGCTTTACGTAAGCCCATTTCTTCCATAAT
>JAHRWG010000212.1 GCA_019090295.1 Cycloclasticus sp.
ACGTCTAAATACTCTTTCTATTCAAGTTATTAGTAGGCTAGCCGATATACGACTATACCTACTAACCGTCATAATGGTGTAAAAATGACACTTAATAACTCATGATTAGAACGTCCTTTAGGCTAATGCATGGCCTTTTATTGATGCTGCTTGTTGTCTCGGTAACAGGGCAGGCAGCGTCCTTTAAAAAACCACTTAAACGCTCTCTAGAAGTGCGCGTACTGGTTGATGTATCAGAAAGAATGGGTATTGCCGACCCCGAACATTATCGCTTAGCGGCTTTAAAGCTATTTGTCGAACTCCTCCCCAATAAAGCACTCGCTGGCATTTGGACGTTTGATGAAATGACGACACCCATTATAAAGCCAGGTAAAGCAAGTGAGATTTGGAAGAATCAAGCCTTAAAAAAACTAAGTGGCTTGTCGTCAACCACTAAACGAAGTGACCTAGAAAGAGCCTTAGCGGTAGCAACATTTGACTGGGTAGGGCAAGAAGATGATGTCAGTCGGCATCTTATTTTAATCACGAATGGCAATATTACGTCTGGTGGGCTCAGATCAAAAAACTTAGCGTCAAAAAAGCGTATTTTAAGTCATCAAATTTCACGCTTAAAAGAGGCAGGTGTTAGCGTGCATACGGTTGCTATATCAGATACCGCCGATCAAGAGTTGCTTGAAAGCTTAGCTAGCCAAACCCATGGCTGGTTTGAGGAAATAAAACAGGAAAGCCAACTTGAGCGTGCGTTGCTGCGGATCAATCAGCGGTTAGTTGAGCGTAATAGCATCCCGGTCGTGGCTAACAAATTTGACATTGATGAAACAGTTAGAGAATTCACAGCGGTGGTTTTTAGGAAAAAAGGTTTTGGTTCAACACAATTAGATGACCCTGAGGGAATGGATTTCGGGAAGACAAGCCAGCGCAGCGGAGTGAGATGGCACCGAGAAAAAAAGTTTGATATCGTCACTGTTAAAAAACCCATGGCAGGTGAATGGCGGTTAATCGCAGCAGCAGATCCAAATAATACGATCTTTATCAAGACTAATTTGCAAATGGCTATTGAAAAAGCACCTAAAGAAGTCATCGAAGGCAGCGATTTTCAAGTAAGAATGTTGATAACCGAAAAAGGGAAGTTGATGCTGGATGAGGGCTTTTTGGGTTTAATAACTGCGACAGTGGAAGTTAAGAATAAACGAGGCGAAAAAGAGCTGTTTGACTTTACAAGGGATATGATAAATGGAGGTTATTTTTTTGCTGACATTGGTAGTGTATTAACACCAGGGCCTTATGAAGCAACAGTCCGAGCATCAGGCAGTACGTTTGAGCGTGTTGGAGGGCTATCATTTTATGTTAGTAAGAAACCAAAGGTTGAATACTTGGTGGTTAAACCTATCTTTAAAGAGGTGATTGCTGAAGCTGGCATTACGCTGGATAAACAGGGGGTAACAAAAGAACAACTATTTGAATGCCCTGACTTATCGAAGATATTAGTCAGCGATGAGAACTCACAATCATGCTTAGCCAGTAATGATGGTACCGATGAATCCGCTGATAATAATGTGGGTGATGAAGATGTGAGCTGGGTTATTTCATTGCTTATAGTGCTACTAGTAACCGTGTTATTAGCTGCAACGAGCTTTTTTGGTTTTAAATACTTTCAAGAGAAAGGTGCTGAAGAAGACGAAGCTTTGATCAAGGAGTTATTAACATGAGTACTGATATTATTGTTTGGTATTTATTGGGTGTTGTTGCGCTCCTTGTAATAGGAGGAGCCTATGCAGTTTTTATATTAGGTGGAAATAAAAAGAAAGAAGACCAGTTAGCGATTCAAAAAATGGCTAAAAGAATAAAAGAAAATGCCTCACAGCGACAAACTATGTTTTATGAAGACGAGGTCTTTTCTTTATTAGAGGACTCGATATTAAAGACATTGATTGAGGATATAAAAGAAACAGAGTCAAAAGTTTACCAAGGGATTTTTGGTATTTTTTTGCAAAAAAGAAATGAGGTATTGCAGACGATAGATCAGCATGTCATGGGGATGGGCGCACCTTACCGTAATGCTTTAAGGGGCGTGGTAAACGATGGGGTGCCAGGTGCCTCAAATGAGGAAGAAGTGACTGCTTTAAAGGCTGACTTAGAGGTCGAAGTGGGTGAAAAGGAACGACTGTCAGAGCAATTAGGTGTGACCATAAGAACATTAGATGATGTCTCTAATGAATATGCGCTTTTATTCGATGGTAACGCTGATCAGCAAGAACTAATGGCGAGTAAAGAAAGGGTTATCTCCATGTTTGAGCGGCTATTAAGAGAAGATGCTCGCACGGAAGACATTAATTTTGCCTAAAGGAGAATTATCGTGAGCATAAGTTTAATTACCATTTTATTTGAAATCATTCTAGCGATGAGCATAGGGGTGACTTTTTATATTGTACGAGCGAGAAAGAAAAAGAAAGGATTGATTGTTCTGGTACGGAAGTTATCAGCTAAATTTAGTGATAATGAGGGTGAAAGAAAGACAGAGCTTGTGGCGAAGCTTGAAGAGGCTGGGGTGGCGCCAGAAAAAACCCTTGAGCTTGCTGAGCAGTGGGTTGGGCTTGAAAAGGCTTGTGTTCAGGCTTTTGTAGCATCTATTTTGAAAAAAGAGAGTGACGACATTTCTTTTTTTCATGAGCCGATTCAAGCGTTTTCCACGCTGCTTATACAGACATTAAAGACAACTGGTTCAAGTAGCGACGCGGCGGAAAACAGCAATAGTGAACAAGTGAATGAGGGAGAGGGTATTGATGTATCGTTAGATGGTTTGGACGAACTTGCAGAAACAAGTAATGATGATTTGGACAATGAAGATATTGAAGTATCTCTAGATACATTGGAACCAGAACCAGAACCAGAACCAGAACCAGAACCAGAACCAGAACCAGAACCAGAACCAGAACCAGAACCAGAACC
>JAHRWG010000213.1 GCA_019090295.1 Cycloclasticus sp.
GTTCGTCGGCAGCGTCAGATGTGTATAAGAGACAGCTAATGTATCTCGTTGAATAAACAACTGCATACGAGCCGACATGTCTTGCACATGGGCAAAGCTAGCCTTTCCCATAACGCGCTTTGCCATCATGCGGCCAGCCAAACTAACACTGATCGCTTTTTCTTCTAACTCTTCTTTGCTGAACTGATCATATTCTGCGTGTAATGCTTCAGCATAATGCTCACGCCGGAAATCGTTTGGGTAAGCATTACCCTGCTGTTTAATTTCAGCCAGTTTATCACGACGCTTAGCAATTAATTTATTCTCATCATGCTGTTGCTCGGTATTCTTTTGTTCATTCATACGTTAAATTCCACTCTTTAAACTGGCTTCTATAAATTGATCCAATGCCCCATCGAGCACCGCTTGTGTATTACCGGTTTCAACACCGGTTCGTAAATCTTTGATTCGTGATTGATCAAGAACATAAGAACGAATTTGACTGCCCCAACCGATGTCAGACTTACCTTCTTCTTGCACTTGCTGATCGACCATTTTCTTTTGCATTTCTAGCTCATACAACTTAGCCTTCAACTGTTTCATGGCTGTTGCCTTGTTCTTGTGCTGCGAACGGTCATTTTGGCACTGTACAACTGCATTGGTGGGTAAGTGGGTAATACGAACCGCTGACTCTGTCTTATTGACATGCTGCCCACCTGCGCCACTGGCACGATAGACATCTATTCTTAAATCAGCTGGGTTAATATCTATTTCAATATCGTCATCAACCTCAGGTGATACAAAGACCGCTGCAAACGATGTATGACGTCGATTACCTGAGTCAAACGGGGACTTTCTAACCAACCGGTGCACGCCAATTTCTGTTCTTAACCAGCCGAATACATAGTCGCCTTGAATTGAAATGGTTGCGCTTTTAATGCCGGCCACATCCCCAGCTGATACTTCAATTAACTCAGTTTTAAAGCCATGTTGTTCGGACCAGCGTAGATACATCCGCAGAATCATTTCTGCCCAATCCTGTGCTTCTGTTCCCCCCGAACCCGATTGAATCTCTAAGAATGCACTGTTTGCATCCATTTTACCTGAGAACATTCGGCGGAATTCTAACGTAGACACTCGCTTTTCAAAATCACTGAGATCTGTTTCGATGCTCCCGACAGTTTCATCATCATCGTCATCAACTGCCATTTCTAGCAAATCAGTCGCATCATCAAGCCCAACCGTTAATTCATTGATGGTCTCAACTATTTGCTCTAGCTGCCCTCTTTCCTTGCCAAGCGCTTGCGCTCGGCTGGGGTCATTCCACACAATGGGATCTTCTAACTCCCTTAAAACCTCAGTTAATCGCTCTTCTTTAAGGTCAAAGTCAAAGGTACCCCCTAAGCGATTGAGTACGCTCTTTTAGGTCAGATATTTTATTTGTTATTGGATTAAGCTCGCGCATCATTCACATCGTTACGGTTAATCGTTTACTCTGTTGTAACTGGTTCTTCAGAGCCTTTTAATAGCGCGTCAAGCGTATGCCAAGGCAAGGTTGCACATTTTACCCGTGCTGGATATTCACAAACCCCTGCTAGCACTGCTAATTTACCAAGGTCATCCATCTCAACCGGTTCCCCTGTCGCCATTTTGTGAAATAGCTCAAAAAGCTCTTGCGCCTCTTCTTCAGTTTGACCTTTGATAATGTCTGTCATCAACGATGCTGAGGCTGTAGAAATGGCGCAGCCTTGCCCTTGAAAACTAGCGTCAATTATTTTACCGTCATTAACCTTTATAAATAAGGTTAACCGATCACCACATAAAGGGTTAAAACCATCAATCTGACGATCTGCATCATCCATGGCTCTAAAGTTTCGTGGGTTTCTATTGTGATCAAAAATTACTTCTTGATACAAGTCTCTTAAATCATCTAACATTAGCCAAACATCTCAATTAAGTTTTCGATTCCTGCCATCAGTGCGTCTACTTCTTCATGTGTATTATACATGGCAAAAGAAGCCCTAGCTGTTGCTGGAACACCAAAAAAATCCATTACGGGCATCGCACAGTGATGACCCGCTCTAACAGCAATTCCCTGGTGATCCATCATTGTACCAATATCATGCGGATGAATTCCATCCAACACGAATGATAAAATCGCTCCTTTGTTCTTTGCGGTCCCAATAATTCTTAGTTTTTTGATGTTTTTTGATTGCTCAACGGCATGCTCTAACAGGCTATTCTCATGCGCCGCTATTGCGTCAATACCAACCTGGCTAATGTAGTCAATGGCTGCCCCTAAACCAATGGTTCCAGCAATATTAGGTGTTCCAGCTTCAAACTTATACGGCACTTTGCTATAGACGGTCTTATCAAAGGTCACCATACTAATCATATCCCCTCCACCTTGATAAGGGACCATTTTTTCTAGCTGGTCCAACTGACCATACAAAGCACCAATCCCTGTGGGCGCGTAAAGCTTATGGCCGGAGAAAACATAAAACTCACAACCAAGTGCTTGCACATCTACAGGGATATGTGGAATAGCTTGTGCACCGTCTATCAAAACAGGAACGCCGCTTAAATGGAGTAGGTTTATTAATGACTTAATCGGGTTGATGGTTCCCAGCGCATTTGACATATGAGACAGTGCAGCAAATTTGGTTTTTTTACTGATTAACGCCTCGAACTCTTCTAGTAGTAACTCACCATCTTCATTAATGGGTGCAACTTTTAAAATAGCACCTGTTTTCTCACATAACATTTGCCACGGTACAATGTTTGAATGGTGCTCCATCGCTGTAATTAGAATCTCATCCCCTGCAGAGATGTACTCAGCAACACCATTTGCCACTAAATTAATGGCTTCCGTTGCACCCCGAGTAAAAACGATTTCTTTTTCTGAGCTCGCATTTAAAAACACTTGTACTGTCTTACGAGCATTTTCATAAGCTAAGGTTGCCCGCTCACTAAGGGTGTGCACCCCACGGTGAATATTGGCATTATCATTAGCATAGTAATTAACCAAACTGTCGATAACAGCCTGTGGTTTTTGGCTGGTTGCAGCATTATCGAGGTAAACCAATGGCTTTCCGTGAACCTGTTGGTTTAACACAGGAAAGTCTGACCTGATTTTTTCTACGTCATAGGTCATACTGTTTGAGTTAGTTTCAATCATAGCCATTCTTTTAGAATATCTGTTTGTGGGAATTGCTTTAATAACTCGTCCATCACCTTATGACGAAGAGGTTCAAGGCTGATGCGCTCTACCATTTCGTTAGCAAATGCAAATGTCAGCATGTTTTTAGCCATTTTCTCATCTGCACCTCTTGAGCGTAAATAAAATATGGCTGTTTCATCTAATTGCCCAATGGTAACCCCATGAGCGCACTTGACATCATCCGCGTAAATTTCCAACTGTGGTTTACTGTCAATATTAGCGCGTTCAGACAGTAATAAATTTCTATTATTCATCGTTGCATCAGTCTTTTGTGCATCCTCTGCTACAACAATTCGACCTTGAAAAACCCCTGTTGATTGATCGGCCATAACGCCTTTATATAGCTCTTGACTAACCGCATGCGGCTGTTTGTGATTCAACCGTGTATGGTGATCAAGGTGTTGCTTATCTTGCCCTAAAAACAAGCCATCTAAGATACAACTGGACTCTATACCCAGATCAGCATGGATTTCAGCACGAGAAATTAAACCACCAAATGTGAAGTTTGATTGGCTAAACATGGCACTTTTTTCTAGGGTCGAATACACACCCCCCATATGAAACGCTTGGTTTGATTCTGCCTGTAAGCGTGTGTGAGATAGGTTTGCATTTGTTTCTACCACCACTTCCGTCACCACATTAGTCAAATAGCACATATCCTGACTGCCATAATAACTTTCTATAACGGTTGCTTTTGACCCCGCTTTTGCCAAAATTAGGTTTCGGTAGTTTGAAACTGCTAATGGTGAGTTGCTTGAAGCAAGGCAAACCACCTGAATAGGTTTTTCAACAACTGTATTTTCGGGAATACAAACCAACACACCATCTGTAAAAAGGGCGGTGTTTAAATGGGTAAACCCATGTTCAGCTTCGTCATTAAATGAGGCGTTTATCAAGGACTTAAACTGTGTTTCTTGTTCGCCTTTTTCCGCAGCACTAAGGGGTACAACCGTTACACCCTCTGGAAGGTCCTGACTAGATGATAGCTCGTCTCGATAATAGCCATCGATAAACACCAAGTGATGGCAATGGTTAAGTAATGCCTTGCTTAACAGCGATTGATCGACAGCCAAATTACGAGGGGCTAGCTTGAATTCATTTTTTTCTATCGCTGATATATTAGTATAGCGCCACTCTTCATCTCGTAACGAAGGCAGCCCTGACACCAGTAAACTATCTTTTGAACGTTGGCGTAAACTCCCTAACCAAGGAAAATCGTTACCCGTCAGCTCATCGGAAGTATTTTGTAATAAATCATTATAGTGAGTACTTAATACTGACATAATCTTAGCTCTCTTTATTGTCGTCAACCCAGCTATAGCCTTTTGCTTCAAGCTCTAACGCTAACTCTGGACCGCCAGATTTAACAATTTCTCCACCGGCTAACACATGAACAAAGTCGGGTTTAATATAATCAAGGAGGCGTTGGTAATGTGTCACCAATATAAAGGAGCGTGACGGATCCCGTAAGCGGTTAACCCCTTCAGAGACTATTTTTAATGCATCAATATCTAAACCTGAGTCGGTTTCATCTAAAACACACAATGACGGCGCTAGAACAGACATTTGCAAAATCTCGTTACGTTTTTTCTCGCCGCCTGAAAAGCCTTCATTAACCGCGCGGTAGAGGAATTTCTCATCCATATCGAGGTCTCTCATTTTTTCTTTGACCATACTGATAAAATCCATCGCGTCTAATTGATCAAGGCCGTTATATTTACGCACTCCATTCAACGCTGCTTTTAACATGTAAATATTGCTAACACCTGGCACTTCTACAGGGTATTGAAATGCAAGAAAGACACCAGCCCATGCACGCTCTTCAACGCTCATCTCTAGAAGGTCTTTACCGTGAAAACTCACACTTCCTTCGGTAATCTCATAGCCAGCACGTCCAGCTAAAATGTATGACAAGGTACTTTTACCTGAGCCATTGGGCCCCATAATGGCGTGGACCTCACCAGGATTAATGTCTAAATTAATGCCTTTTAATATTTCTTTACCTTCAACCTTTACGTGTAAATTTTTAATTTTTAACATCGTGCTACCTTTAATTTTTTGCTACCCGTTAGGGGTAAGTTTAATAATAGTCTTTGCTCTAGACTGTTTTACCTGTCGTTGTTTAACCGACACTGCCTTCAAGACTAATGCCCAATAAAGCTTGTGCTTCAACAGCAAACTCCATGGGTAACTCTTTAAACACTTCTTTACAAAAGCCGTTAACAATCATTGAGACGGCATCTTCAGCTGAAATGCCTCGTTGCATACAATAGAATAATTGGTCTTCACTAATTTTAGAGGTTGATGCCTCATGCTCGATCGTAGCCGTTGGCTGCTTTGATTCAATATAAGGGAAAGTGTGTGCGCCACATTTATCGCCCATTAACAAGGAGTCACATTGAGTATAATTTCTGGCATTCTCTGCATGACGCCCCACTTTAACCAAACCACGATAGGTGTTTTGCCCATGGCCCGCAGAAATACCTTTAGAAATAATCGTACTGCTGGTGTTTTTGCCAATATGGATCATTTTCGTACCAGTATCTGCTTGCTGATAGTTGTTTGTTAACGCAACCGAATAAAACTCACCAATTGAATTATCTCCTTGCAAAACAACACTAGGGTATTTCCAGGTAATCGCTGAACCTGTTTCTACTTGCGTCCAGGAAACTTTTGCATTATCGCCTCTACATTCTGCTCTTTTACTAACAAAATTATAAATGCCCCCGACACCATTCTCATCACCTGGGTACCAATTTTGTACCGTTGAATATTTAATTTCTGCGTCTTTTAAAACAACCAACTCAACAACAGCAGCGTGTAATTGGTTTTCATCACGCATAGGTGCAGTACACCCTTCTAAATAACTAACGTGGCTCCCTTCATCCGCGACGATCAGCGTTCGTTCAAATTGACCTGTATTGGCTGCATTAATTCTAAAGTAAGTCGATAGTTCCATCGGGCAACGCACCCCTTTTGGAATGTAAACAAATGAGCCATCACTGAATACTGCCGCATTTAGGGCTGCATAAAAGTTATCGTACTGTGACACAACCGTTCCTAAGTACTGTTTAATCAGTTCGGGGTGTTCTTTAACTGCTTCCGAGAAAGAACAAAAAATAACCCCTGCTTCGTATAACTTCTCTTTAAATGTTGTTGCCACAGAAACACTATCAAACACCGCGTCAACTGCCACACCCGCCAAGCGCATTTGCTCTTCTAGGGGGATACCTAACTTGTTATATGTTTCTATCAAGGTAGGGTCAACTTCATCTAAACTCTTTGGCCCATCTTCCATGCTTTTAGGGGCTGAGTAGTAACTGATCTCTTGAAAGTCAATTTTATCAAAGTTAACGAAGGCCCATTCTGGGTGATCCATGGTTAGCCAATGACGGTATGCCTCTAAGCGCCATTCTAATAAAAACTCAGGCTCCTCTTTTTTTGCTGATAACGCTCGAATAACGTCTTCATTTAAACCAGGCAAGAATGAGTCTGATTCAATCTCTGTGACAAAGCCATCTTTGTACTCTTGGCCAATCATGTTTTCTATATTTTCATTAGATGCTGACATCTATTTCTCCACTTTAAAATCATCTGACATGTCTTTATTTATTTCTGAGGGCAAGCTTAA
>JAHRWG010000214.1 GCA_019090295.1 Cycloclasticus sp.
ATTTATTGCTTCATCATACTCGCTTTCTGTCATAGACCCTGGTTCAACAACTTCTAGGTTATCGATCACAGTTCGTACCTGGCCATCACCATGGTCAACATCCTTATAGACTGCCTTTTGAAGACCTTGCAACTCAGCCAGCACATGAGGCATACCAACGTCTGGAAACACGGTGTTATTGACGCCAAATGGCCGAGAGTCATCTAGGTAAAAACTTTTAAGGTATGTATACAGCCAATCTGACCCTCTAGATCGAGCCGTCAACGATAGATCAGGCGGGTTAACCCCAAACCACTTTTCTCCATCAGCGGCAGCCATAGAGATTGTCATTCCTTCTAGGATTTTAGCATCCGTAAATAACATGTTCTCTTCCACCATATCTAATGGGATGGCTAAATCTTCTGCCATTCTGGAGTAGCGCAAATGCTTAGCAGCATGACAACTAAGGCAGTAGTTTACAAAATATTTAGCTCCTCGCTGTAACGACTCTTTGTCATTCAGGTCTACTCGTGCAGATTCTAAATGCTGACCACCTGCGGCCATAGCTGCCCCTGAAAACAGCACTAACAACGCTATCATTATTTTTTTCATTTGTCCGATACCCTCTCTGGAACATGCTTGTCTTGACCAATATTTGAATAAAAGGGCATTAACAAGAAAAATGCAAAATACAACACAGAAAACAATCTTGAGCAGAAGGTGCCTAATGCCGTTACCGGCTGCATGCCAAAATACCCCAAGGCAACAAAGCTAATAACAAACGTAACAATCGCGGCTTTAAACACAGGCCCCCTGTAACGAATGGACTTATTTACACCCCTATCTAACCAAGGCAGCAAGAATAGAACAAAGATGGCTCCACCCATTGCTACAACCCCAAGGAATTTATCAGGCACTGCCCGTAAAATTGCATAGAAAGGAGTAAAGTACCAAACAGGTGCAATGTGCTCTGGTGTTTTCAAGGGGTTAGCTGGAACAAAGTTCGCATGTTCTAGAAAGTAGCCCCCCATCTCAGGCATATAAAAAATAATTAAGGCAAAGATAAACAAAAACACCGCTACACCCACTAAGTCTTTAACGCTGTAATATGGATGAAAAGGAATTCCATCAAGTGGTATGCCTTTTTTATCTTTATGCTTCTTAATCTCAATGCCTTCAGGGTTATTAGAGCCAACAGCATGAAGCGCCACAATATGCATAAAGACCAAAACAACTAAAACCAAAGGAATAGCGATAACATGAAAGGCAAAGAATCTATTTAAGGTTGAGTCAGATATAACATAATCTCCTCGTAACCATAACGCCAAGTCCTCACCCACATATGGAATAGCACCAAACAGGGAAACAATCACTTGAGCACCCCAATAGGACATTTGGCCCCAAGGTAATAGGTAACCCATGAAAGCTTCAGCCATTAATGCTAAATAAATGATCATTCCAAAGATCCAAACTAACTCACGAGGCTTCTTAAACGAGCCATAAATCAAGCCACGGAACATATGTAAATAGACCACAACGAAAAAGGCAGATGCCCCCGTTGAATGCATATACCGAATCAACCAACCCCAGTCCACGTCTCGCATAATGTATTCAACGGAATCAAAAGCAAGTTGTGCATCGGGTTTGTAGTTAATGGTTAAAAATATACCTGTTAGTATTTGGTTAACCAGTACTAAAATGGCCAGTGAACCAAAGTAGTACATCCAATTAAAGTTTTTTGGTGCGTAATATTCAGCTAGATGCTCATTCCAGACTTTGCTTAGTGGGAAACGGTCATCTGCCCACGTTAGTGCATTTTTCAATAGGCTACCCATTATGCTTGCCCTCCATCTGAGCCAATTAATATTCTGCTATCTGTTAAGTATTGATGCGGCGGTACCACTAAATTCAATGGTGCTGGTACACCTGCAAATACCCGGCCTGATAAATCAAATTTAGACCCATGACATGGGCAAAAGAACCCACCTGTCCAATCCGGACCTAGATCATCAGGTGCTACATCAGGCCTAAATGTTGGTGAACATCCAAGGTGCGTACAAATACCAACCGCTAAAAATACCTCAGGTTTTATTGACCTACCTGTATTTTTACAAGATTCTGGTTGTTCAGATTCGTTTGAATCAATATCCCTTAGCTCATCACCGGCATTGGCGATATTGGTCAGCGTTTCTTCAGACCGCTTAAGGATCCAAACCGGCTTTCCTCGCCATTCTACGCGGATCAATTGACCCACTTCTAACTTAGATATATCTGCCTCAACGGGTGCACCAGCAGCTTTTGCTCGTGCACTTGGGCTCATTGATGCAACAAAAGGCACTGCTACAAATGCTGCCCCAACTCCTGTTACAGCAGTAGCCGCTGCTGTTAAAAAAAGACGCCTGCGTTTATTTACTACCTGTTCGCTCATCTAACTCTCCAAAAAAAGATCCTAAATTGCATATGCGCACGATCACACCGCACTTAATAACTGGCAATTTTAGCATATCTTATTAATTCTAGGGAGCTGCGGAAACAGGTAAAGCTGAATTATTTCTTGACTCAAAGCAGTTTAAGGCGTTTTTATTTCAAAATGCCGCGGAGTTGCTTAATAAATTCAACATTTTCTATTTGAGTGCCAACAGTTACTCGCAAGCAGTTCGCTGGCAAGCCTGGCATAGCACCCATATTTTTTATTAGAATGCCTTGTTGTTTTAAACTGGCAAACACTTCCCCCGCCTCATCAGCCTTTAAAGTAAATAAAATAAAGTTGGCTTGGCTTGG
>JAHRWG010000215.1 GCA_019090295.1 Cycloclasticus sp.
TGATATATGGCTCCTCCGACTGGACTCGAACCAGTGACCCAATGATTAACAGTCATTTGCTCTACCAACTGAGCTACAGAGGAATTGTTCAAGCCGCGTATAATACGTAATGAGGCCCTTTGGGTCAATAGCTAAAAGTGTTTATTCCTTAATTTATTTTCTATTTAATAATTGGCTTATTCTATCCATCGCATTAACCAGGTTTTCCATGCTGGTAGCAATGGATATACGCATATGTCCATCTAAGCCAAAGGCGGAACCTGGAACAAGAGCAACGCCTGCATTCTCTAGAATGTATTCGGCTAAATCAACGTCATTGTCGATGGTGTCCATACGTTCAAGTATCGCGTTGAAGTCAGGGAAGCAATAAAACGTGCCATCAGATGGGATGCAGCTAAGCCCTTCAATGTTGTTGACCTGCTCAACCACATAATCGTGACGTTCTTTAAATGAGACTAACATGTCGCTAATGCAACTTTGGTCGCCTTCAAGTGCGACTTGAGCAGCGTATTGCGAAATAGATGTTGGGTTAGATGTGCTTTGCGACTGAATTTTTTTCATGGCTTTTATTAAAGCTGCCGGTCCAGCTGCATAACCAATGCGCCAACCCGTCATAGAGTAAGCCTTGGATACGCCATTTAATACAATCGTTTGGTCGTATAGCTCTGGGCAAGCCATCACAATATTGCTGAAAGGTTCGTCACACCATAAAATATGCTCATACATATCATCAGTGGCAATCAATATATTGGGGTATTTCTTTAATACTGCACCTAAAGCAGCTAATTCATCGTGGCTATACGCTTTGCCGCTAGGGTTTGATGGGCTATTAATCACAACCAGTTTAGTTTTATTGCTAATAGCCGCTTCAAGCTGCTCAGGCGTTATTTTGAATGACTGCTCCTGGCTGGCTTGTACAATAACGGGCACACCACCGGCTAATAAAGCCATGTCGGGGTATGAAACCCAGTATGGAGCGGGAATGATCACTTCGTCACCCTCGTCTAGAAATGCTTGAGCCAAATTGAAGAAGCTTTGTTTACCACCACACGAAACGAGAATTTGATCCAGTTGATAAGACAGCCCGTTATCTTTTTGTAATTTATTGATGATGGCCGTTTTAAGTTCAACAGTGCCATCAACAGCGGTGTATTTGGTTTTACCTGAATTGATAGCGTCAATGCCGGCTTGCTTAATATGCTCGGGTGTATCAAAGTCAGGTTCTCCTGCACCCAGACCAATAATATCTTGCCCTGCTGCGCGTAATGACGCGGCTCTAGCAGTCACAGCAAGAGTGGGTGAGGGTTTAATTGATTGTACGCGTTGTGAAAGTTTAATATTCATGGCTTATCTGCTCTCTTTATAATAAAACTTGCCCAAAGTTGGGTGCTGCTAATCTTTTTAGAATAAAATTGATCGTTTACTAACATCTATGATGCATTCTACTAGAAGCAGCGCATATGCAAAATCCCTATGAATAAAAAATTTAAGGTTCATTCACCGTTTCAACCAGCGGGTGATCAGCCGCGTGCTATTCGCGAGCTTGTTGATGGGGTTCAGCAGGGTGAGGCACACCAAACCTTATTAGGGGTAACAGGGTCGGGTAAGACCTTTACGATGGTGAAAACAATTGAGGCGCTGCAACGCCCAGCATTGGTGTTGGTGCATAATAAAACACTGGCTGCACAGCTGTATGGAGAGCTAAAAGAATTTTTGCCAGATAATGCGGTGGAGTACTTCGTCTCTTATTACGATTATTATCAGCCTGAAGCCTACATGCCAGCATCGGACACGTTTATCGATAAAGATGCGTCGCTCAATGAGCATATTCAACAAATGCGTTTATCAGCAACTAAAGCATTAATAGAAAGAGATGATGCGGTTATTGTCGCCAGCGTATCATGCATCTATGGCTTAGGTGATCCGGCCTTATACTTTAGTATGATTTTGCACTTGTCACGCGGTGAGCGAGTTGAGCAACGGGATATTATCCGTCAGTTGGCCGATATGCAGTACAAACGGAATGACCTTGAGTTAGTTCGTGCAAGTTACCGCGTGCGTGGCGATGTGATTGATATTTTTCCCGCTGAATCAGAACAAAACGCAGTTAGGGTCGAATTGTTTGATAATGAAATAGAGCGTATTTCGCTGTTTGATCCATTAACAGGTGAGACGGTTCAACGTATTCCCCGTTTCACTATTTTTCCTATTTCGCATTACGTCACACCTAAAGAAACCATTTTAGAGGCCATTGAGAAAATCAAGGTGGAGCTTGCCAATCGTTTGGAGCAGTTGCGCGGGTTAAATAAATTAGTAGAAGCGCAACGACTGGAAGAGCGAACCAATTTTGACATTGAGATGATGCGGGAAATTGGATACTGTTCTGGAATTGAAAACTATTCAAGGTACCTGTCTGGAAAAGATGCAGGTGTAGCACCGCCAACATTGTTTGATTACTTGCCTGATGATGCATTGCTCTTTATTGATGAATCACATGTAACCGTTCCCCAAATAGGGGCTATGTACAAAGGGGACCGTTCCCGTAAAGAGACACTGGTGGAATATGGTTTTCGACTACCATCGGCGCTAGATAATAGGCCAATGCGATTTGAAGAGTTTGAAGCTAAAGCACCACAAACTGTCTACGTGTCGGCAACGCCTGCTAAGTATGAGCTTGAGCGATCAGGTGCGATTGTTGAACAAGTGGTCAGGCCGACAGGTTTGCTTGATCCCGAGATAGAAGTGCGCCCAGCCGTATCGCAAATTGATGATTTGTTATCCGAGATCAATAAACGAGTAACGTTACAAGAGCGGGTGCTGGTAACAACGTTAACCAAACGAATGTCGGAAGATTTAACAGATTATTTGATGGAGCATGGTATTAAAGTGCGTTACCTGCATTCAGATATCGCCACGGTAGAGCGGGTTGAAATTATTCGAGATCTTCGGCTAGGGGTGTTCGATGTGCTCATAGGTATTAACTTGCTAAGAGAAGGGTTGGATATTCCTGAGGTATCGCTAGTAGCGATTTTAGATGCAGATAAAGAAGGCTTTTTAAGGTCGGAAGTATCTATGATTCAAACAATGGGTCGAGCGGCAAGAAATGTAAAAGGAAAGGCCATTTTATATGCCGATAAGATAACCGGCTCAATGCAACGTGCAATGGATGAAACAAGTCGCAGACGCGAAAAACAGCAAGCGCATAATGAAAAGCAAGGTATTACACCGAAAGGGGTCGTCAAGAAAATAACTGATATTATGGAAAGCAATAAGCGTGATGAGCGTGAATTCATAAAGGAAGTGGCCGAAGAAAAAGCAAAGTATCAAGCCTTTAGCGCGGCTGATATTGCAAAAGTAATTAAAAAGCTAGAAGCTAAAATGTACCAGCATTCACGTGATCTAGAATTTGAAGAAGCGGCAAGGGTTAGAGATGAGGTAAACCGACTAAATGATTTAGCTGTCTTAGGCGGTGAGTAAATAAAATTGCTGTAATTGCTTCACTAAACGACAATTTTTAAGTACAATGCGCGGTCTTAAAGATGGTTGCAGGCGCGTAGCTCAGTTGGTTAGAGCGCATCCTTGACATGGATGAGGTCGGTGGTTCGAATCCACTCGTGCCTACCAATCAGTCTTTAGTAAGTACAAAAGTACCCCCTTCACTCCAGAAACAAAGGTTTAATCGTGCCAGTTATTACTTTACCCGATGGAAGTCAGCGTGAGTTCTCGCATGCTGTGTCAGTACTTGATGTGGCTGCCGATATTGGAGCAGGCCTTGCGAAGGCAACCTTGGCAGGCAAAGTAGACGGTGTGCTAGTCGATGGCTCGTACGTAATAGAAAAAGATATTAGTTTATCAATTATTACCGCAAGAGATGAAGAAGGCCTTGAGGTTATCCGCCATTCAACAGCACATTTACTGGCGCAAGCCGTTAAGCAAGTATTCCCAACAGCACAAGTTACCATCGGTCCGGTAGTAGATAATGGCTTTTTCTATGATTTTGCCTTTGAACGATCCTTTACGCCAGAAGATTTGGAACGTATTGAAAAGAAAATGGTCGAGCTAGCTGGTCAAGCAATACCAGTAGAACGGATTGAGGTGTCACGGGATGAGGCTGTTAGCTTCTTTCGTGAAAAAGAAGAAGAATACAAAGCGCAAATAATCGAAAGTATCCCGCAGAATGAAGTGCTGTCCTTGTACAAGCAAGGAGACTTTACCGACTTGTGTCGTGGGCCACACGTGCCTAATACAAGCAGTTTAAAAGCCTTTAAGCTAACAAAAATAGCAGGCGCGTACTGGCGCGGAGATTCTAATAATGAAATGCTTCAGCGTATTTATGGAACGGCTTGGGGTGATAAAAAAGCACTGAAAAAATACCTGAATAGAATTGAAGAAGCGTCGAAACGTGATCACCGTAAAATCTCTAAATCATTAGACCTGTTTCATATTCAAGAAGAAGCACCGGGTATGATCTTTTGGCACGATGCCGGCTTAAGCGTATACCGCACGGTTGAACAATACATTCGTTCTAAACTTCAAATGAATAACTACGTAGAAGTTAGAACACCGCAACTGGTTGATAAATCACTATGGGAAAAGTCAGGCCACTGGGATAAATTCCGTGATGACATGTTTACTGTCGAATCGGAAGCGCGTGAGTATGCCGTGAAACCAATGAATTGCCCCTGTCATGTGCAAATTTATAACCAAGGTCTAAAAAGCTACCGAGACCTTCCTTTGAGGATGGCCGAGTTCGGCTCATGTCATAGAAATGAACCATCAGGTACCCTTCATGGTTTAATGCGGCTTAGAAACTTCATACAGGACGATGCGCATATCTTTTGTACAGAAGAGCAAGTTCAGTCAGAAGTATCAGACTTTATAGATCTGTTGTACGAGGTGTATGCAGATTTTGGTTTTACCGACATTATTATCAAACTATCAACTCGGCCCGAAAAGCGAGTAGGTTCTGATGAGGTGTGGGATAAATCAGAAAAAGCACTTGAAGAAGCCTTAAATGCTAAAAACCTAAGCTGGGATCTACAACCAGGTGAAGGTGCCTTTTATGGTCCTAAAATTGAATTTTCTTTGAAAGATTGCTTAGATCGCGTCTGGCAGTGTGGCACGATTCAGGTTGATTTTTCAATGCCAGGGCGTCTGGATGCACAGTACATAGCAGAGGATGGTTCAAAACAATCACCCGTTATGTTGCATCGGGCAATATTAGGTTCATTAGAGCGTTTTATTGGTATTTTAATAGAAGAGTACGCGGGCAAATTTCCACTTTGGTTGGCGCCAACACAAGTTGTTTTAATGTCAATTACGGACAAAAGTGACGAATATTTAAGCTCAATTGCCAAAATCCTTAAAAAACAAGGAATAAGAGTCAAATTAGACTTGAGAAATGAGAAGATCGGCTTTAAAATTCGTGAACATACTTTAAAGCGTATTCCTTACCTTGTGGTTATCGGTGAAAAAGAAGTCGAGAACAATGAATTAGCAGTGCGCTCATTAAGTGGAAAAAACATGGGTAACTTTACTCCTGATGAGTTTATCGCGTTATTAGCAAAAAATATTGCAGAACGCAACAAGCTAGAGTCTTAAAAGTTCTATGCAGTTTAAAATTAAGTTTAAGCAAAGCAAACCAAGCTTTGTTTAGGCATTTAATATTTTGGAGATTGTAAAATCGCAACAAAAAAAGTAAGAATTAACGATGATATTACGATAGCAAATGTAAGATTAATCGACCATGAAGGTGAGAAACTAGGCGTTGTCACATTAGCAGAAGCAAAAAAAATAGCTGCCGATGTGGATTTGGATTTAGTTGAGGTTTCCCCAACGGCAACACCACCGGTTTGTCGTATAATGGATTACGGTAAATTTAAGTTTGAAGCCAGTAAGAAATTACAAGCTTCAAAGAAAAAGCAAAAGAATATTCAAGTTAAAGAAATTAAGTTTAGACCTGGAACAGATATAGGTGATTACAACGTTAAGTTACGTAATTTACGTTCATTTTTAGAGAATGGCGATAAAACAAAAATTACTGTTAGATTCCGTGGTAGAGAAATGGCGCATAGAGAGCTAGGTATGGAGCTTTTAAAGCGTGTTGAGAAAGATTTAGATGAGTTAGCCGTGGTTGAGCAACGGCCCAAGTTTGAAGGCCGCCAAATGGTTATGGTTATGGCGCCAAGAAAAAATTAATTAACGGAGTTATTGTAATGCCAAAAATGAAGTCCAACAGTGGTGCAGCTAAACGTTTCAAAAGAACAGGAACTGGCGCGTTTAAATGTAAACAAGCCCATTTGCGTCATATATTGACCAAAAAAACCACTAAACGTAAACGTCAATTGCGCAAAGCATCATTGCTTCATGCATCTGATATGAAAAGTGCAACACGTATGTTGCCTTATAGCTAATTTTAGATTTTTTGAGGAAAAGAAATGCCTAGAGTAAAACGCGGTGTTGTTGCAAGAGCAAGACACAAAAAAGTATTAAAGCAAGCGAAAGGTTATTATGGTGCACGTAGCCGTATTTACCGTGTAGCTAAACAAGCTGTTATCAAAGCCGGTCAATACGCATACCGAGATCGTCGTCAAAGAAAACGTCAGTTCCGTGCGCTATGGATTGCTCGTATTAATGCTGGTTCACGTAGCTGTGGTTTATCTTACAGCCGATTCATGAACGGCCTTAAGAAGGCTTCTATTGGCCTAGACAGAAAAGTATTAGCTGATCTTGCAGTGTTTGATAAAGATGCATTTTCGCAGTTAGTTGCCACTGCTAAATCAAATCTGTAAATAAAATTAGTTTCTGAGCATGCTTGCTCGGTGGTTGTGTTTAACAACTACATAAACTAATAGTTAGTCGTGAGGGAAAGGTCTGTTGATCTTTCCCTTATTTATTTGGACCAAGCAAAAGACAGTCACGTGGAAAATTCATTAGAGAACATCGTCGAACAGGCCGAAACAGAATTAAAGTTGGCTGATTCCTTATCAGCGCTTGAAAATATTCGTGTTTCCTACCTTGGCAAAAAGGGTGTTTTTACCCGCCAAATGAAAACATTGGGTAGCTTACCAGCTGAGGAACGTCCAAAGGTTGGTGCAACAATTAATCAAGCCAAGCAGCAATTTCAAGGCTTATTAGAGCAACGTAAAACGGTGCTTGAAAATGAATTGCTAAGTAAACGTTTGCAAGAAGAAACCATTGATGTGACGCTTCCAGGGCGTGGCCAAGCGGTAGGTGGTGTACACCCAGTTACACGTACTATGCGTAGAATTGAGCAAATATTCAATCGTATTGGTTTTGACGTAGCAATGGGTCCCGAGGTTGAGGATGATTTCCACAACTTTGAAGCACTTAATATTCCCGCACATCACCCTGCTAGAGCTATGCACGACACGTTCTACTTTGACGAGCATACCCTGTTAAGAACACATACATCACCGGTACAAATACGGGTGATGGAAAATAGTGAGCCGCCATTAAAAATTATTGCACCAGGTCGTGTGTACCGTTGTGATTCGGATATTACCCATACGCCAATGTTTCACCAAGTTGAAGGGTTTGTGGTTGATAAGAACATCAACTTTGCTGACCTAAAAGGGGTCATTAGTGAATTCCTAAAAGCATTCTTTGAAAAAGACGTGAAAGTTCGCTTTAGACCATCTTACTTCCCATTTACCGAACCATCTGCTGAGGTAGATATCGAATGTGTTATGTGTGAAGGCAAGGGTTGCCGCGTTTGTGGGCAGACAGGCTGGTTAGAAGTGTTAGGCTGCGGAATGATTCACCCCGAAGTGTTTGGGCACATAAATATTGACCCAGATGAGTACACAGGCTTTGCCTTTGGCATGGGCGTTGAAAGACTGACAATGCTTCGTTACAAAATAAATGACTTACGACTGTTTTTTGAAAACGACCTTAAGTTTTTAAGACAATTCAATTAAGCGTGATGGAGATTAGATAATGTTAGTTAATGAAGCATGGCTTAAAGAATTTGTCGATTACAGCATACCCACAGACACGTTAACTGAAAAGTTAACAATGGCAGGGCTAGAGGTGGATTCAGTTAACCCAGCCGCCGCAGAGTTTACCGGAGTTGTTGTCGGTCAGGTAATGTCAGTAGACGCTCATCCAAATGCCGATAAACTAAGGCTTTGCAAAGTATCAATAGGCACAGGTGATTTGGTTGATATCGTTTGTGGCGCTAGTAACGTGCGCGTTAATTTACGTATTCCTGTAGCAACAGTTGGTGCGGTCTTACCGGGTAATTTTAAAATAAAAAAATCGAAACTGCGCGGTGAGCCTTCTCACGGTATGTTGTGTTCAGAAGCAGAGCTTGGTCTAGCTGACTCTGCCGAAGGTTTAATGGAGTTACCGGACGATGCACCCGTGGGTGAAGATATTCGTGATTACTTACAACTAAACGATACGATTATTGAAGTTGACTTAACTCCAAATCGTGCTGATTGCCTTAGTATTGAAGGAGTTGCACGAGAAATAGCTTGTTTTGCTGGAAGCGACTTTAAGCCCGCTAGTGCCCCACAAATCAAATCGACATTGGACAATGTGGTTAATGTGACTGTGGACGCGCCAGCAGACTGTCCTCGTTATCTGGGTCGTGTTATTAAAGGGCTTGATCGTTCAGCACCTACGCCTATTTGGATGCAGGAAAAGTTACGACGCTGTGGACAGCGTAGCTTAGGGCCACTCGTGGATGTGACTAATTATGTCCTGCTTGAACTAGGGCAACCACTACACGCCTTTGACCTCAATAAAATTAATGGTGACCTTGTTGTGCGCCGAGCGCGTAATAATGAAAAACTCACACTATTAAATGAACAAGAAATCACATTAGATAAAGATGTGTTACTCATTACCGATCAGCAACAAGCTCTGGCTCTTGCAGGCGTAATGGGTGGAGCATCTTCAGCCGTTAATGACCAAACACAAGATGTCTTTTTAGAGTGTGCCTTCTTTACACCAATAACGATAGCAGGCAAATCGCGTAAATTTGGTCTGCATACTGATGCGTCACATCGCTTTGAACGAGGAGTGGACCCTGAACTTTGTTACCGTGCCCTAGATAGGGCCGTTCAATTGCTAACGCAAATTGCAGGTGGACAGGTCGGCCCATTAACCGATGTTAGTTCAGCTGAATGCTTACCGAGTCAACAAAAGGTTGGCTTGCGATTTGAGCGTATAGAGCGCGTACTAGGCATCAAACTGAAAGAAGAGGTGGTGGAGTCATACTTTACAAGCCTAGGCATGACCGTTGAAAAAGAACAAAACCAATGGCTAGTTCAAGCGCCTAGTTATCGCTTTGACATTGCCATTGAAGCGGATCTAATTGAAGAAATAGCGCGCTTATATGGCTATGATAATTTGCCACAAAACAGCCTTAATGTATCTGGTTGCTTAGCGTCAGTAGAAGAAAAAATTCAGCCCTTAGATAGAATAAAAGACCTATTGGTTGATTTGGGATATCAAGAGGCAATTACCTACAGTTTTACCGACGAGGCATCACTTAAGTCTCTAACACCAAAGGACGAAGTTTATCGCCTAAAAAACCCTATATCAGCTGACCTATCAGTGATGAGAACAACCCTATGGGCGGGCTTGCTACAAGCAATGGATGCCAATACAAAACGCAATGAAGACACTGTGCGTTTCTTTGAAACAGGCCTAAAGTTTACCTTAGTCAACGGCGAGCTACAGCAGCAACAAATGTTGTCATTATTAGTCACGGGGAATGTACGCCCAGAGCAGTGGGGTGAATCCTTGGCGGAAGTTGATTTTTATGATGTTAAGAGTGATATTGAATCAATATTTGCACTTAGTGGCCTTGCGGGCGACTATCAATTTAAAGCAGCTCAACATGATGCGCTGCATCCAGGTCAAACAGCAGAAATAAGCAACAAGGCGGGGGAATCAGTCGGATATATGGGGCTTATTCATCCTGCGCTTGAAAGTGAATTTGACATTAAAAAACCTGTTTATTTGGTTGAATTGAATGTCTCGTTAATTCAATCACAGCAAATCCCAGTTTTTGAAGAGATTTCGAAATACCCATCGGTTAGGCGCGACTTAGCACTTATTGTTGACGAGTCACTAGCAGTCAGTGATATTACCGACTATATTTGTCAGCAAAAGGGTTTGATACAAAATGTTCTTGTGTTTGATGTGTATCAAGGAAAAGGGATCGAAAATGGTAGAAAAAGTATCGCCTTAGGCTTGATTTTACAGGACAAATCTAAGACACTAGTCGAACTTGAAATTGATGAGCTTTTAAATAAATTACTCATTAACTTAAAGGATTCATTCAACGCTCAACTAAGGGGTTAGGAAAATGTCGTTAACAAAAGCTGACCTAACCGAGCAATTATTTGACGAATTAGGTTTAAATAAACGCGAAGCAAAAGAAATTGTTGAGCAAATGTTTGAAGCCATTAAAGACTCCCTAGAAAAAGGTGAGCAGGTTAAACTGTCTGGTTTTGGTAACTTTGAACTTAAAGACAAAGAAGCGCGGCCAGGTAGAAACCCAAAAACAGGCGAAGATGTTGCTATTTCAGCTAGACGAGTGGTAACACTAAGAGCTGGACAAAAACTAAAGGAACGAGTTGGAGCTTATGCTGGAACCTAGTCATAACAATGAATTACCGGCTATACCGGCTAAACGCTACTTTACCATCGGTGAAGTTAGTGAGTTATGCGCCGTAAAGCCACATGTTCTACGCTATTGGGAACAAGAGTTCCCAAAGTTAGAGCCCGTTAAACGCCGAGGTAATAGACGTTATTACCAACGTCAAGATGTTATCTTAATCAGGCAAATACGCGGGTTATTGTACGAAGACGGTTACACCATAGGTGGAGCACGTTCACATTTAGAAGGTAACAGTGAACAAAAAAACACCACAAAAACAAAAGTAGAAATTCAGCAAATCAAAGCAGAACTTCAAGAGATTCTAAACATTCTCAATTAACACATCCAATATGTCGGGGCGTAGCGCAGCCTGGTAGCGCACCAGTATGGGGTACTGGTGGTCGGAGGTTCAAA
>JAHRWG010000216.1 GCA_019090295.1 Cycloclasticus sp.
ACCCTAGAGTTCGTCGGCAGCGTCAGATGTGTATAAGAGACAGGTGGCAATGTCCCCGTTAATTGATACTAACCATTGACCCTTATGCTTGTTGACATACACGTCGGGTGTAATGTATTCAGCTGCGGTATCTTCAACCCCTGAACCAGGACGTGGATTTAGCCCCTGAATAACGGCTAGGATGCAGTTTAGCTGTTGGTCATCAATGCTAAGCTGACGCTTTAATTTATGGCTATCTTGGGCGCCCAACGCTTTCATATGAGAGGACACTAAATCAATCGCTTCGGATAAGTGTTGTGTGTCCGCTGGCAGTTGATTTAACTGAATTAACATGCAATCTTGGAGGTCTATGGCACCAACGCCAGGGGGGTCAAACGATTGAACCTTATGAAGTACCGCAACGACTTCATCTAGGTCAATGTCATCTAGTTGTTTGGTTAGGTCGTTATGAATATGTTCGGGCTCTGTCTTTAAGTACCCGTTACTATCAATACTATCAATAATAGTGGTAGCAATGACCTTATCAATGTCTGAGAAATTGGTTAACTCCATCTGCCAGATTAAGTGGTCATGCAGCGTTTGCCTAGCAGCATTAATGCTACCTGGGTCAGGTTGAATGGTATCTGATGAAGAGTTTTTACTTGGGGTTAGGTCATAAATTTCATCCCAAGAGGTATCTATGGGCAAGTCATCAGGTAGTTGCTCTTGAGAGCCTTCGCTGGTTTTTTCCTCAGCTGAGGTTGAGGGCTTTTCCTCTTTTGGAGTGGGAATGGGTTCATCTTCAGGCACCTCCAGCATCATATTGCTGTCCATAACTGTTTGAATCTCTTGCTGTAATTCTAACGTCGACAATTGCAATATTCGAATAGCTTGTTGCAATTGAGGCGTCATTGCCAAGTGCTGACCAATGCGGAGCTGGAGGGACTGCTTCATTAGCAAACTTGTTGTCTAAAAGGGGGGGCGGAATGTTTAAATCTCATGCTTTAATACTAGACGAAAATTTTAGTGAAAGTTGGGATAGTGTAAAATAATTACATGCGGAATTCATGTCCAAGATAAACATCCCTCACTTCGCTATGTTGTAATATCTCTTCAGCACTGCCCTCGCTGATGACGGCACCATTATTTAAAATATATGCCCTATCGCATGCTCCTAATGTTTCTCTAACATTATGGTCTGTAATCAAAACACCAATCTCACGTTCACACAGGTGCTGAATTATTTTTTGAATATCGATAACAGAAATAGGATCAACGCCAGCAAAAGGCTCATCAAGAAGAATGAAACGAGGCTCAGTTGCTAACGCACGAGCAATTTCAAGCCGGCGCCTTTCACCACCCGAAAGGGCCATAGCACTTTGTGAGCGTAAGTGGCTAATACTGAACTCCTGCAATAATTCATTGAGGAGAACGTCTTGTTGACCAGCAGAAAGGTGAGTGCGGGTCTGTAAAACAGCTTTAATGTTATCTTCTACGCTTAGTGCCCTAAAAATTGATGCCTCTTGAGGCAGGTAGCCTAAACCTTGGCGTGCACGTATGTGCATCGGGTGCTGAGTAATGTCTTGCTCATCAAGAAAAATATGTCCGCTATCTGGTTTAATTAACCCTACGGCCATGTAGAAACTGGTTGTTTTACCTGCACCATTTGGGCCAAGTAAACCAACAACTTCTCCGCTATTAACGTGAATACTAACCTGATCAACAACAAGTCGCTGATTGAACTGTTTGCAAATATTTTCTGTGCGTAAGGTGCTCATTCGTCTTTGGCTGGCTCTAAGGTTATTTTGACACGCTTGGACGCTGATGTTTTATCACCGGCCGTCACGATGGAGCGCTTACTGTTATAAATGATTCGCTCACTAGAAAATGTTGTGCCAGCTTGCCATAAAGTGGCTTGGTTCGTTAAGGTGAGCGTATCTTTGGGCACGTGATACTCAAAACGGTTAGAAACGCCTCTGATAAGTTCTTGGCTGCCATCTGGCCGCTGTTTAAACTTAACAGGTTGCCCAGTGGCAATAACCTTGTTTGTGGCACCATTTCGGCTGTAAATTGTTACTTTGTCGGCAATTATCTCCATGCTGCCTTGGGTAATAATGACGTTACCGGTATAGACGGTAGTTTTCTTTGCATCATCCAAGTGGAAACTATCTGCTTCGACCTCAACTGGTTTTTGCTTGTCTGAACTTAAAGCCCAGACAGGCGCAGAAATAAATGATAAAGCTAAGAAAGGAATAATAAGCTTATTTAATGTCATGATAACCTTTTACATTGTTTAATATTTTAATATTAATGGGTTCACGGAAGTGTGCGCGTAACCCAGTGCCCTGAATACTGTTGATACCAGATTTGATCGTAACAAACTCAGCTGTTTCAGCATAATCATTGTCAACCTGAACACGTAAGTTATGGGTGTCAATGGTGATCTGTTCGACTTTATTGAAGGCTTGACGTTTAATATTAACTTTACCATTGAGCAATATTAGGTTGCCATCAGAAGAAATATAACCCGTTTCTGATTGAATATCTATATCAGGTTTTTGAGCAGAAAACATGGTGAGTTGAGGGGCAATAATTTCGGTGCTGTCATCATCAATGAAATGTTGCATCTGACTGGCTTTTAGGCGCTGTTTTGGTTGACCTGCAATGGTCATACTTAAAATATTAAATTCACGTAGAAAGTAATCAATTTTATGTTGAGGCTTGGATGGTGTCGGCGCTATATCGTTTTCTTGTGTGAAGGCCAGCCACCACGTAGTTGCGGCAAGAATAACTAAACTGATCAGCCCTAAGTGTTTCATGTTTCCGTTATAACTCAGTAAAAGGCAAAAGGACTGTTGCTAGTTTGTCTTGGGCGAGAAGAAGTGCATCACAGACTTCTCGGGCAGCGCCTTGGCCGCCCAGTCGAGTCGTTTGCCCTTGGCAATAGGGTAAAATTGACGAGTTTGCATCATGTACGGCAATGGCAAGCCGTGCGCGAATCATGAGTGCAAGGTCTGGCAAATCATCACCGACATGAGCCACTTGGTTGCTTTGGAGGTTAAGTTTTTTTAGCAGGTCCTCAAAGGCTTTAATTTTATTGGTTTGCCCTTGGTAAACATGGCTTATACCAAGGTTTTTCATGCGCCGATCGACAATGGGTGATGAGCGTCCTGAAATAATGGCAACGTGGATCCCATTTTCTTGTAAAAGTTTCATGCCTTGGCCATCTTGGGCGTGAAAAGATTTGTACTCATTACCTTTAAGGTCAAAAAATAGCTTCCCATCAGATAGAACGCCATCGACATCAAAAATAACTAATCGAATATCCCTAGCCCGTTCTATGAAGTCGCTGGTTAACTCAATCATGATAACCCCGCTCGAAGCATGTCATGCATATTTAATGCACCAACTAGTTGGCCATTATCGGTAACAAGCAGCGCGTTAATTTGTTTTTCCTGCATGATTTGCAAAGCCTCAACAGCTAGTTTTTCAGGCCCAATGGTGGTGGCGCCTTGAGTCATAACGCGGTGTATTTGAGTTTGATGAATATCGATGCTGTTCTCAAGCATTCGCCTTAAATCGCCATCAGTGAATATACCAATTAATTGCTTATTAGCATTGATAATGGCGGTCATGCCTAGTTTCTTTTCAGTCATTTCAAGTAGCGCAGCACTGACAAAGTGAGTGTCTTGCGTGATTGGAACAGCATCACCTTGGTGCATAATGTCGCTCACATGCAGCAATAAGCGACGACCCAAACTGCCGCCGGGGTGAGATAAGGCGAAATCCTTCTCGGTGAACCCTCTTGATTCAAGTAGGGCAATGGCTAAGGCATCACCCATAACAAGTGCTGCCGTTGTGCTAGATGTTGGCGCCAAACCTAAAGGGCAAGCTTCCTTTTCAATGCTGGCGTTAATGCTGGCATCTGAAAGAGTCGCAAGTGTAGAAGCTGGGTTCCCCGTAATAGACAGCAAGGGAACACCTAATCGTTTAATAATGGGGAGAATGCTGATGATTTCCCCAGTCTCGCCAGAGTTTGAGAGAGCTAAAGCAACATCATTTTCGCTAATCATTCCAAGGTCGCCATGACTGGCCTCTCCAGGGTGAACAAAGAAGGCTGGTGTGCCTGTGCTGGCAAGTGTCGCAGCAATTTTATTAGCAATGTGCCCAGATTTCCCCATTCCAATGACAATGACCTTGCCTTTGCATTGCAAAATCAGTTCACACGCCTGGATGAAGTTGTCATCTATATGCTGTTTTAAATTTAAAATAGCATCCGCTTCTGTGCTAATAACAGCTAAGCCTAACTGCTTTAATTTCTGTTGGTGGTTATTCGTATTTGTCATAGGTGTGTTAAATTAAATTGAACGAAACCCCTGAAGTGTCTAAGTATACCTTGAGAAGGTAAGTGAAAAATAATAGGGTAAACAAAAAGCCTTTTAATCGGGTAATTTTAGGCGGCCCATTAAAGCTGTAAGAAAAAAAGAACAAACACAAGGTAAACCCAAGCATAATCGGAAAATCACGAGTCACTAATTGACTGTCTACAGCGCCAGGGTTAATAAGACCAGGTAAGCAGAGGACGGCCAACAGGTTAAACGCATTAGACCCAATAATATTTCCAACGGCAAGGTCGGGTTCCTTTTTCAAAACACTCGCAATAGAAGCGGCCAGCTCCGGTAAACTCGTGCCGATTGCAATAATGGTTAAGCCAATCACTAGGTCGCTAACCCCAAATAAAGTAGCAATATTTATGGCGGCCCAAACCAGTAGCTTTGAGCTAGCGATTAGGACGAGTGAACCACCTAGGGCACAAAGAGCAGCTTTTTTATTTGATAAATCAGTGGGTATTTCATCACTAAATTCAGTGGCTAAAGGGTCGGGGCTTTGTTGGCGATTGCTGTTTGCACTACGGTTAAGCCAGTAGAGGAAAAGAATTAAGCCTGACACTAGAATAGCACCGTCCAGCTGTGACAAATGGCCATCAATAACCAGCAGAAAACTCATGATTGAAATAGTCAATAAAATAGGCAATTCTCGCTTAAGAAGTGACGATTGAATGATGATCGGGCAAACAATAGCAGTAAGACCTAGAACAAGGCCGATATTGGCAATGTTAGAGCCGATGGCATTACCCGTTGCTAACCCATTATTCCCTTGCCATGAGGCAATGCTGGCAACCAGCATTTCAGGTGCTG
>JAHRWG010000217.1 GCA_019090295.1 Cycloclasticus sp.
GTTCGTCGGCAGCGTCAGATGTGTATAAGAGACAGGGTAAACACAGGTATAGGCGCCATCGTCCATTCGCCCATGTCGCTCACGGCAAATTTCAGCCCCCCTGTGTGCACATCGATTAACCCAAGCATATATTTCATTGTCTTGCCCGCGCGTTACAACAACCGGCGTATCCCCTATATAGGTGGACTTAAAGCACCCTTTATCTGGAATTTCTTCTTCTGCTGCTAAAAAGCACCAGGTATTTCCGTTATAAATTCTTTCCTGCTCAAGATCATAGACCTCTTGACTATTAAAAACAGAATATGGAACGGCCCTACAGCTAGCATCCGCTGGCCATTTTAGGTGATCAGGTGTACTTTTCATAAGGCAGTTCCTTTATTTAAGTATAAAAAACTGTGCATGCAAGCAAAGGCAAGCCTTCGCTATGCATGCACATGATTTTATGCCGATTTCTTTTCAGGGTATAAGAAATTAGCTAAGGCTGGTATTAATAATATCGCAGCAATCATATTCACAAAGAACATGTAGGCCAATAAAATGCCCATATCTGCTTGGAATTTAAGGTCTGAGAAGTACCATGTCGCCACACCAATAGTCATGGTTACCGAGGTAAAAACAACCCCTGTTCCAACTTCTTTAAGAGATTCATAGTAAGAATCCATTAATGACTTTCCATCACTCATATGCGCTTTCATTCGTGCAAATAAATAGATACCGTAATCCACACCTACACCTACACCCATTGCTAATACAGGTAAAGTGGACACTTTCAAGCCTATCCCTAAAGACACCATCACTGCATTGGCTAAATAAGCAACCAATGCTAACGGAGCAACGATACAAATAGTCGCTCGAATGGACATAAACGTTACAAAGCAGAACAAACCAACTGCAGCAAACAGGATCAATTCAATCTTAGTTTGCGCTTTAGCCACAATTTCATTGGTGGCTGCCATAATGCCGGCATTCCCCATTGCAGGTACAAACGTTACGTGTTCATTAACGTTACTATCATTAAACTGAGTGACCGCATCCATTAGCCGGTCCAATGTATCAGCTTTATGGTCTGTTAAGTAAATCGTAACAGGCATCGTCGTACAGTCATTTGAAAATAATGCTTGAGACATTTCCACCCGATAGATATTAGCAGCGATCATTGCTTCACTTCTTGGCACACCTAAAAATTTCGGA
The DNA here is from genome assembly GCA_019090295.1 of Cycloclasticus sp. Taxonomy (GTDB): domain Bacteria; phylum Pseudomonadota; class Gammaproteobacteria; order Methylococcales; family Cycloclasticaceae; genus Cycloclasticus. Next base: position 1,192 of record JAHRWG010000217.1, read on the forward strand.
TTCGCTTCATAGTTACCAATGTTTCGCTCACGAATCAGTCGTGACAATGATTTTACTGACTGTACGCCCGGTACGTTTTGCATCTGCCAAACAAAATCATCAATCGTTTGCATGATATTGAAATTGATACAAGAACCTTTCTGATCCGCCTTCGCTAAAATCACCAACTCATCTAAGCCAACAGAAAATTTGGATTGTATTGCATCCGCATCTTGATTGTAGCGAGCATCTGGCCAAAACTCAGGTGCGCCAGCTTCTACATCGCCCACGATTAACTGATCTTGTACCGACATAGCATAAACCCCTAAGCCAGCAGCTATCACTAGAATAATGACAGCATTTTTTCGTTTAGTAAATTGCGCTAATGCCATCTAAAAAGCATGGTCAGTGCCCTTCACTGCATTCTCTGCACGCTTAATCTCATTCTCGTTTAATGTGATATAAGACAATAGAATGGGTAGCATGATTTTATTGGTCAGTAACATCACTGCCACACCAATACTTGCAATAATGCCAAGCTCCCTAATAATCGGGATATCAATTAATACAATAACGCCAAAACCAACAGCATCCGAAATAAGCGCTGTTGCTCCAGGAATAAATAGTTTATAGAAGGCCTGACGTGCCGACTCTACCGAACTGTCACCTTTTGCCACACCCAGTTTCCAAACATTTGTCATTTGAATAGCATGACTCACGCCTATGGCTAGAATAAGAAATGGTACCAATATTGACATCGGGTCTACACCATAACCCAATATTTTTACAATCCCTAACTGCCAACTAACCGATACCAATGCGGTGATAATAACCGCTATCGCCAATTTGATTGAGCCAGCAAAAAAGATTAACAAAACAAACGTAATAACTAAGGTAATAATGAAAAAACCGATAACGCCTTCTGCGCCATTAATAACATCACCAATAAAAGGTGCGAACCCAATAATATGAATAGCGGTTGAATCTGATTGATAGGTATCTCGAATTTTATTGAGCTTGTCTGCAAAAAGTTCATAATCAATTTTTTGCTTTGTTACAGGGTCAATTTCTACCAAATCTGCAATAACCAACGCGCCAGATAAATCTTTAGCGACCGTTTTACCTATTTCAGTTGATTTAAACAGGTTATTTTTAACCTCGTCAATCCGTTCCGGTGTCGCAATGAAATCTGCCGGAACAATTTTTGAACCGGTAAACCCTTCCTCACTCACCGCAACATAATTAACATTCGGTGTGAAAAGAGAAGTCACTGTTCGCGCATCAACACCATCCATAACAAGCACTTCCGAGGTTATCTCTTCAAGTACGTTAAAAAATTCCGCGTTGAACATATCACCGTTTCTATTTTCAATAAATATAGTGACACGATTAGCACCACCAAATTCATCACGGTGATCAATGAATGTTTCCATATAAGGGTGAGATAAAGGAATCGCTTTATCAAACCCTGGTGACAGTTGCTGGTTAAGCCCCTGATAAGCTAAAAACACCGTTAGTAATGTTCCTACTGTTAACAGAACTAACCGGTGGTTTAATAAACTATTCGCTAAGTAGTCCGAAATTTTATGGACTAAATTGGATTCATGTTTCATCGTTACTCCCTCTTTCCTTTATTTAATCCGTTAATTGTTTAAGGGGCATTCTTATAACGCCACCCGCCATCGATGCCAAATAGACCGAGTCTCCTAATACCGTTACAGCTGTGTAATCAACACGGCTAGAGTCTTCTATTTTTTTAATCAGCTCACCTTTCTCATTGATGACTAAAATCACTCCTCCGCGACCTACAATGATGACCTGTTTGCCATCTGCCGTTTTGACTGAATGAAGTAAAAACTGATCTGTTCCAGTATTGACTTTTGTCCACTCTAAAGACGTTGGGTCTATCGAGTATAACTGCCCACTCATACCAAAAATTAAGAATTGATTCGCTATCTCATTAACACCAAAAAAAGATCCTTCATAAGGTGATGGAATGGCTTGCCAGTCGGCTAGCCCATTTTTAGAATAAAAAACCCCGCCACGCTCTGCAGCAACAAGTGCTGTTTGCCCAACTTTTTCAACAGCAAATAAATGATTCTGATACCATTCTTCGACCGATAATATGGTGACGTCCCATTTTTGACCACCATCTTCAGTGACCCATAATTCCCCGTCAGTCCCCAGCACATAACCCGATTGAGGACTCACAAAGTTTACCGACATATAAAACTTTTCTTCTTCAGGCTTGTAGCGCTTAATTGACCATGTAGCTCCGCCATCAATCGAATGCAAAATTGTTGATTCATGCCCGACAATCCATGCTTCACTTGCTGATGAGAAGCTAATGCTAGTAAGTGTAATATCAACGGGTGATGCTAGTTGAGTCCATGACTCACCACCATCTTTTGAGTTAAGGATAATTCCTCGCTCACCTACGGCAAACACATCATCCTGATTAGTCGCTATATCCAAAAACACAGCCTCATTCGCTTTTGGCATCATCAATGCAGCTCGTGGCTCTATAGCCGCTTGAACCATACACGTGACTGCCCACAAAAACACAACACCTACCACTTTGCGATACATAATTACTTCTCCACTTTTTACGCTTAAAAAAACCAAGGGTGTTTAACCCTTGGTTTTTTATGTCCTCAATATTAACTCTTGAACTTACCTTCTACCAAATTTACGAAGGCCTTGCGGTGTAAAAATATCAAAATTAAAGCCAATTTCATTGGTGGGTTTTGAACCAATTATAGGCCCGCCAACACCCATCTCTTTACCTGCTTGATAAGGCGAGTAAGGGTATGAGGTGTAACGCCCATTAATTAAATCAATTTGAACATCACCGACTGGGTACGTAACATTAGGCCCATAAATGAACGCATTGTATTGTTCACCAACACGCCATAACTGTCCTTTACCGTTATAGGCTTCGAACGCTAAACCAGCCCATGTATCTTCATCAAAGTAGGCGGTATGGCGTTTATACAAATGCCTAAAGCCTTCTTTAAGCGTTGCGTCTATGACCCATACACGGTGCAACTCATAACGAATTAGTTCTGGGTTAGTGTGGTTCTCATCAAAAATTTCATCCAAAGACGTATCTGCATTGGTCAACTTATAGCTGTTGTAGGGCACAAATAGTTCTTTTTTAACAGGGTCAGAAATATCATGCCTTGGGTAACTACCACCAAAATAAAACATAAAGCGACTAGCTACCGTACGCTGGCCATCTGAGCCAAATGATGGGCTATCATGGAAGCCGATTTCTGGTGCTTTACGAACTCGACGTTGGCCCGGCACGTAAAGATAGGCTTGGAAATCAAACTTATCAACATAGTTACAACCACCAAAGACTAAACCAGATGAGCGCGGTGGTTTTTCAATTTGCCATGAGTCACAAAAACCAGCACCTTTATCACGTGAGTACCATTTTTTTGTTCTAATTTTACTTTCATCGCTTAACCACCATGGCCATGCTTGACGGATTTTAATGGTCACATCTGTACGGTTACCATTTGAATCAACCAAGGCTGCATTGCCCATTCTGTCAATCGTGGTGCCTCTGTAACTAAAAAAGTTGCTGTATGCAGCCTCAAAACCATCTTTAGGAATGGGAAAAGGAATACCCCCACCATTTATGTGGTCTTCCAAGCAGATTCGTCCTTCTTCTTCAAAGTCCTTACAAATATTGACATTCTTAGCTTGCGCCAACGTAGCTTCATACACCCACTTATCGTATGCGCCTGTTCTATGCGTAGGGTAAACATGCATCTTAAAGGTCTCTGGGTACTGCTTAAATAGCGCAATTTGCCCAGCTGTTAGCTGACTTTCATACTCGGTATAATTAGTCGCTGTGATGGTAAAGAGCGGCTTTTCATCGGCAAATGGGTCAGCCAAGCTATCACCATTACCACCTTCAACACCCTTAATAGGCGTGCTTTCCCATGCTGGAATAGTGCCTTCAGCATTACCTGCACGAATAGCGCCCATTGGGGTTAGCTCTGTTCCTTCAATGCCTAGTCTTGCCAAATCCGCATCACTTAATTTAGCCATTGCCGCCCCTGGCAATAGCGCTGCGGCCAATAACACGGCAGAAGCTGTCTTTAATTTACTGTTAAATAATTTCATTTAATATCCTTTTTAACGCTTAAATTTTTGTCATGTCTCCTTCTGGCTTAAGCCTAAAAGGAGTAACTGATATTTGCTTGTACGAAATCTCGGTCTGTTCGGCCATTCAAGCGGCTTCCTGCTTGATTCAGCATGGCATTCGCGCCATCAAACATGGTCCAACTCACACCACCAGTGATGGTACCGCCACCATAA
>JAHRWG010000218.1 GCA_019090295.1 Cycloclasticus sp.
CGACCACGAGCCATCTCCAGAGAAAGAACACTGTTCAAATGATTACGGTTGAATACCCCCGTCAGCTCATCGGTAATGGCTAGGCGATGCAGCTCTTGCTGATTCATAAAGATAGCTTTTCTCGACCTATCAAATATCAAGGCACCTAAAAATCCAAACGAAAAACTACAAAACACCCAAAAAGCATGCATGATGTAGATATCAGTGTTACTTATAATAAAAAAACCTGACACAAGTAGTATGCTCGATACCACAGAAGCACTGGCCAAGGCATATTTGAAGGACATCCCTGACACAACAAAAATCCAGAGCACCGATAGGTACCCCTCTGCAATAAATGGGGCATAATTGGGCAGCTTGTTTGCTATATAAACATGGCATAAACCAGCGAAAATAGGCGATAACGCAAGCAATGGCATAACAACGTTATAGAATCGTTTCTTATAGGCTAGAAAGCTAATCATTAACAAAAATGGAGCAACTGCCAATGCATGCATCTTCAGCATCAATGCCTGAACAGGCTCTGGCGCCCAAGACTTGTTAAGAAGACCGAAGGTAATATATAAAGCGGCCGTTAAGAAGCTAATAGCAGAAATTTGAATTTGCCTAGCAGGCTCATCCCACTTTTTATACAGATGATAGGTCGACTCATCCGGAAAACTTCTTGGTAATTCAAACGGGAGAATATACTGCAGTATTTTTTGCATAGTATGTTTAAGGTAATATTTTCAATAATAGGGGTCGAATAGACCGTTTCATTCTAATAAACAACCGGTTTTATTCCACTCTTAACCAAGGTATCAGCATTAGCAAGGAGACTATAAATTAAATTTTTATACGTCTATCATAACCTCCCAATCTTACAGTTAGGCAAGTTAAACAGAAAAGAAATAGAATCATTTGCTCGTAAATCGGCCAACGGTATAAAAATACAGAAAGACCTGAATAGCTTTAACTATTTACTGAGCAAGGTGACCACTTAGGTTTCGAAAAATACGAAGAATCTGGTAATAACAGCTACAACGGCTATTCCAACAATACTCTCACTGCCGATAAAAGCCAATTTGGTATTGATGTACTTAGAGACCGCGAAGCGCTACCAATAAGAAGCTAGAAGTTAGCACTAAACCGAGTTTGAAGACCAATTATCAGGTTTCATTTAACCAGCGTTTACACAAAATTATTGATAGTCTTTTTTGTTAGCTATTATTTGTCACCCCCCATAACCATTCTTCACCTATACGTTTTGGGACCCTGTATCTTTCATTCTAAATACCAACATAAGGTACGACTTTATTCATCAATGACAAAAAATACCCTGTTTTGATTCTAGCAATCATGCATTAAACATTGTTGCCAGTTGCTCTCTAAATTTTTCTTTATGACTTACTTCTTGAAAGTTTTCTCTATTTACTTGGACCAAAGCACTCGTAGCTTTTGGATTTAAGTTTATCGCTTACCAGCTATGCAATTTGAGTTTTTCATTGTCGTACAATATACCCTCTTACGTTGTATTCAATCCCCTGCCATTTTTTCATCAAGAGCACTACCCGCAACATCTGTCCTAACACCTTCATGTAAGCCAAGGAGCCTGAGCCTTGAATCAGGCTCACAGAGTTGAGGCATTTTATCGCTGAAATAAAGCAACTACCATATTGCTCTGAAGGAGCGACTACCAACACATTGATTCGATAAACAAAAAAGTCAAATTAATGAATAGCGGCAAAATACCTTTCTGGTCACGCCACCTTTTCTTTATTAAGCAAGCGATATAAAGCTGGCAAGACGACTAAGGTGAGTAATGTCGAAGAGATAATTCCGCCAATCACTACTGTGGCTAATGGTCGTTGTACCTCCGAGCCTATACCGGTATTTAACGCCATCGGTATAAACCCCAACGAAGCAACCAGTGCAGTGGTAATAACGGGTCGCAACCGTGTCAGTGCACCTTGAATAATCGCATCATCAAGGCTAAGCCCGTCTTTAAATAATTCACGAATAAAGGACACCATCACTAGGCCATTCAATATAGCTATGCCTGAGAGCGCAATAAACCCGACTGCTGCTGAAATTGAAAAAGGGATATCGCGAAGTATTAACGCCAATACGCCCCCAGTAAGTGCCAGTGGTACGCCTGAAAAAATAACCAGTGCATCTTTTAAGGAACCTAAGGCTAATAGCAGCAAACCAATAATTAACACCAGTGTAATGGGCACAACAATGGAGAGTCGTTGCGCAGCCGATTGTAACTTTTGATAAGTGCCGCCGTATTCAACCCAGTAACCTGCTGGCACCTCAACGGTATCAGAAACAGCTTGCTGAACGTCTTTTACAAAACCGCCAAGGTCTCGCCCACGTACATTAGCTGTAACCACTACGCGGCGCTTGCCATTTTCACGATAAACTTGGTTATAGCCCATCACTAATTCTAAATCGGCCAGTTCTTCAAGCGGAACATAATCCCCATGAGGCCGCTGAATTGGCAGTTTCGCTAGCCCATCAATATCCGTTCTTATATGTTCGGGCAACCTGACGACAATATCAGTACGCCGATCACCCTCGTAAAATTGCCCTGCAACACGCCCGCCTAATGCAGTCGCCAGTTGCTCCTGTATATCTTTAATGCTGAGTCCATACTGCGGCAAAATATCCCGTTTTGGTTTGATCGTCATAATGGGCAAACCCGTTGTTTGCTCAACCGCAATGTCTGCAACTCCATCTATATTCGCAATGGCCTTCTCAATCTCATCACCCAAGGCAATCAGGCTATCAAAATCATCTCCAAACACTTTAATCGCTAGCTCAGCTCGAACACCCGCGAGTAGTTCATTAAACCGCATTTGAATAGGCTGCAAAAACTCATAGCGATTTCCTGGCATGGGCTCAACCAAAGCGGCTAATTCATCCACAAACTGTTCTTTAGGCTTATTCGGGTTAGGCCAATCTTCTCTAGGTTTAAGAATAATGAAATTATCAGCAACACTGGGCGGCACGGCATCGGTTGCAACTTCAGCTGTACCAATTTTTGCAAAAACACGTTCCACTTCAGGTAAGTCTTTAATTTTAGCTTCTAATGACTTTTGTAATTGAATGGCTTGCTCAAGAGACGTTCCCGGAATACGCAGTGCATGCATTGCAATATCACCTTCATCTAAATTAGGAACAAACTCACTCCCCAGCTTGCTTGCAGCAAAGCCACTCACGATAAGCAGTATCATCGCTGCACTAACAACCAACCAACGAGCTTTAATCGCTAGGTGCAACAGCGGCTGATACAGCGATAGCATTGATTTCATCACAACACTTTCTTTTTCAACGACGGGCTTTGTAAAAAACAAGGCGATACAAGCTGGCACAAATGTGATCGACAACAACATCGCGCTGACCAGTGCAATCACAACCGTAA
>JAHRWG010000219.1 GCA_019090295.1 Cycloclasticus sp.
GGAGAGAGAGGGATTCGAACCCTCGATGGGCTATAAAACCCATACTCCCTTAGCAGGGGAGCGCCTTCAGCCGCTCGGCCATCTCTCCAAATTACTACTTAGACATTACCACTCGTGTCTTTTTTTTCGTCTTGAATCTTATTGTAAATCTCTTCACGGTGAACAGATACACTTTTTGGCGCATCCACCCCAATTCTTACTTGATTGCCTTTTACACCTAAAACAACAATCGAAACATCATCACCAATGACAAGAGATTCACCAACTTTACGCGTTAAAATTAGCATATTTAACTCCTTGAGTGTTTCACTTTATGAAACCTGACCAACCAATGTTATTATCAGAGAATTATAACACAGCTATGTTAGCTAAAAGAATAGATTATTCGCCTGAAAGCCCAAAAGACTCGTGTAACGTACGCACCGCAAGTTCCATGTATTTTTCATCGACAACCACTGAAATTTTAATTTCAGAGGTTGAAATCATACGAATATTAATCCCTTCATCAGCCAGTGCACTAAACATTTGACTTGCGATTCCGGCATGTGAGCGCATGCCAACACCAACTATAGATACTTTAACGATTTTATCATCGCCTGTTACCCTATCTGCATCCAGCTGCTCGCAAATTTCCTGCAGAATTCGCATGGTTTTATCGTAATCATTTCTGTGTACAGTGAAGGTAAAATCAGTCGTTTTATCTTCGGCAATGTTTTGCACAATCATATCAATTTCAATATTAGCCGCTGAAATTGGCTTTAAAATTGCCGATGCAACACCCGGCATATCAGGCACTCCCCCCAACGTTACTTTTGCTTCATCACGGTTAAATGCAATACCTGATATCAAAGCCTTTTCCATACCCTCATCCTCATATGTAATTAACGTGCCTTCGCCATCTATAAAAGTCGATAGCACACGCAATGGAACATTATATTTACCTGCAAATTCAACAGAACGAATTTGTAAAATTTTTGAACCTAAACTAGCCATTTCTAGCATTTCTTCAAAGGTTATTTTATCTAACCGTCTTGCTTTGGGCTCAACTCTTGGATCTGTTGTGTAAACACCATCTACATCGGTATAAATTCTGCATTCATCTGCTTTAAGTGCCGCCGCCAACGCAACAGCAGTTGTATCAGAACCACCACGACCCAACGTAGTAATTGCCCCTGCAGCGGTAACACCTTGAAAACCAGCGACCACAACAATACGGCCTTTCGCTAAATCGGCCTGAATGTTGTTAGTGTGTATATCTTCAATACGCGCTTTACTGTGCGCATCATCGGTAACAATTTTAACCTGACCGCCAGTATAGGAAACAGCCGCTTGTCCTAGTTCTTCAAGTGCCATGCATAATAAGGCAATAGTGACCTGTTCACCTGTCGATAACAAAACATCCATTTGCTTTGCAGATGGTGATGCCTGCATGGTTTTAGCCAGCTCAGTCATCCGGTTCGTTTCTCCACTCATCGCAGACACAACAACAACCAAATCGTTACCCGTTGAGGCTTTTTCTTTAACCAGTTTTTTTGCTACATTCTGAATTTTATCAGCCGTACCGACCGATGTTCCACCGTATTTGTGTACGTGTAAAGTCATTCTATTACCATCTTTATTGTATTAATTGCTGCCTAACCCATTCAGGAACAGATTTTAAGGCTGCCTCTAATGCTGCAGGGTTATTACCTCCGGCTTGGGCCATATCAGGGCGACCACCGCCTTTACCGCCCACTTGCTGAGCAACGGAATTAACCAAGTCCCCAGCCTTAATTCTCTTAATTTGATCTTTAGATACTCCAGCAATTAACGTGATTTTATCGCCATCAACGGTTGATAACACAATTGCAGCATTACCCAACTTGTTTTTCAGCTGGTCAAGTAACTCACGCAACGTTTTAGCATCACTCCCTTCAATATTGGCTGCTAGAACATTTAAGCCCTCTATTTCTACTGCTTGACTCAGTAAATCCCCACTGGCTGCTTTTGCTAACTGTGACTTTAAGAGTTCCAACTCTTTTTCGAGTACTTTATTTTTATCTTGAAGTTGATTCACTTTTTCGAGCGCGTTGTCACGGCTACCTTTAACTGATTTACTGATGTTACTCAACAAGGCTTCACCTTGCTCAACCCACATCATTGCGCCTTCTCCAGCAATTGCCTCAATACGACGAACACCAGATGCAATACCACTCTCTGCCAATATTTTGATCAAACCAATATCACCCACACGATTGACATGCGTTCCACCGCAAAGTTCTGTGGAGAAATCACCCATTTTCAAGACTCTAACTTTATCGCCATATTTTTCGCCAAACAATGCCATTGCACCATTCTCTATGGCTGTTTCTTGGTCGGTAATTTGGGTTTCAACAGCGTTATTTAAACGCACCTGCTGGTTAACGAGGCGTTCAATTTGTTGCAGTTGATCACTAGATATCGGTTCAAAGTGACTGAAATCAAAACGTAACCGCTTTGCTTCAACCAATGACCCTTTTTGCGCCACATGCTCACCTAAAACTTGACGTAGGGCTGCATGCAATAAATGTGTTGCCGAATGATTAGCCGCTGTCGCCATGCGTTTACCGGCATCAACCTGCGCACTAACCGTTTGCTGAACCATTAATGCCCCACTTAGTACGTGACCAATATGAATAAAGCAATCACCTTGTTTTTGTACATCACGCACTTCAAACGTAGCATCTTTAGTTGAGATAATGCCATGATCACCCGCTTGTCCACCTGACTCTGCATAAAAAGGTGTTTGATCCAGAACTAAGCAACCTTCATCGCCTTCACTTAAAGAGTTGCACTGCTCAGTGCCCTGAATAATGGCTTGTAAATTTGCCTGCGAAATTAATCCATCATATCCAGTAAATTGTGTTCTAAGGTCTAAGTCTGGGAAATCAGATTGACCGATAGCAAACGAACTGGCTGAACGCGCACGCTCACGTTGCGCCTGCATTGCTTGCTCAAAGCCATCCATATCAACACGTAAATCATGTTCACGTGCGTAGTCTGCGGTTAAATCGACTGGGAAACCAAAGGTATCGTATAGTTTAAAGGCAGTCTCACCACTAATAAGCTTATCATCTAGATCGGTAGTCGCATCTTTTAAAAGCTTCATGCCCTGCTCTAAGGTTTCAGCGAATCGCTGCTCTTCGCGCAACAAGACGTTACTCACCATCTCGGCTTTTTCATTTAACTCGGGATAAGCGTCACCCATTTGTTTAGCCAAGGGCTGAACTAATTTATGAAAGAATGCCTGTTTTGTGTCCAGCTTATAGCCATGCCGTATCGCACGACGAATAATTCGCCTAAGCACATAACCGCGTCCTTCATTTGAAGGCAGCACCCCATCAATAATCAAGAAGCTGCATGAACGAATATGATCCACTAACACACGTAACGATGTATGCGACTGATCAGCTGTGCCGGTAAGCGCCGCGGCAAACTTAATGATGCCTTGGAATAAATCAATGTCGTAATTATTATGTACGCCCTGTAAAACTGCGGCAACACGCTCTAGCCCCATCCCAGTATCTACCGATGGTTTTGGTAAAGGCGTCAGTTCACCAGCCGCATTACGGTCATATTGCATGAAAACAAGGTTCCATATTTCTACGTAGCGATCACCATCTTCCTCGGGTGTTCCTGGTGGCCCACCGGCTACGTCTTCACCATGGTCATAAAAAATTTCAGAACAAGGACCACAGGGGCCAGTATCACCCATTGACCAAAAGTTATCTTTTGCGCCAATACGAGATAAACGATCAGGGCTCACTCCAATTTCATTCAACCAAATATCAGCGGCTTCAGGGTCTTCATCGAAGACCGTTACCCATA
>JAHRWG010000220.1 GCA_019090295.1 Cycloclasticus sp.
GCTCACAAACCGCCCGAATAGCACTTTCAAAGTCACCTAATTTTGTGTGCTTTGGCACCCAACCAGACTCAATATGCAATTCGGCCACTCGGTAGTAATCACGTTGAAAGAAAGCAAGAAAGTTTTCTGCCATATAGCGCTGATCTTCCAGTGTAACCGTTCCCATAATCCCGAAGTCTATGGCAATGTATTGCCCTTCATCTGATACAAAAATATTTCCTGGGTGCATATCTGCATGAAAGAAGTTGTCACGAAATACCTGTGCAAAAAATATTTCTACGCCACGTTCAGCTAACTGCTTTAAATCGATATTTTTCTTCTTAAGAACCTCTATTTGACCGATGGGCGTTCCATAAATACGCTCCATGACCATAACGTTTTGCCGCGTATAGTCCCAATATATTTGGGGGATATAGAGCTCTTCAGATGCTTCGAAGTTTCGATGTAATTGTGTTGCGTTCGCTGCCTCACGTACTAGGTCCAGCTCATCATGTATGGTTGCATCGAATTCACGAACAACATCTACTGGGTGCAAGCGTTTTGCTTCACCCCAATATTTATTAGCCAGTTCGGCCAGCGTGTAAAGTACGGCCACGTCTGCATCAATGACCTTTTTAATGCCCGGTCGTATCACTTTTACCACCACATCGTCACCTGAGTGCAGCGTTGCTGCATGCACTTGAGCAATGGATGCTGATGCTAAAGGACTCACCGAAAACTCGGAGAAAATCTCATCTATCTGTTGGCCAAGTGACTGCTCTATTATGTTGCGAGCCAGGTCATTATCAAAAGCAGGCACATCGTCTTGTAACTTTGATAATTCAGCACCAATATCAGGGGCTAATAGGTCTTGACGGGTGGATAAAATTTGTCCAAACTTAACGAAAATTGGCCCTAGGTCTTCTAGCGCTTTTCGAATTCGCACACCGCGCGGCTCCTTTCTGCGTCCCAACCAGCAACTTGGTGATAAATAACTTAAAAATCGTAGTGACCTAAATAGGTGTAATTTAAAGATAAACTCATCTAATCCATAACGTATTAATACGCGTTGAATACGGAGTAAGCGGAATGCTATTGTCATTTTAATCACTTAGTACCTTCTTTGGGTTTATCCGCACGTTGTTGCTGCTTTAGGGTCAGCTGCTGGATTCTCGCCTCTAGTCTATCGGTTGCTAAACGCAAGTCATCCACATCCCGTTTAAACCGATTAACTTCAAATGAAGAAGGCAATAATTGCCGTTCTTCACGAACATATTCTGATAAGTCCAAACCACTGCTTGTTGAGACACTTCCGCACCATTTGAAGAAATCACGGGCAGTATTTCCCAGTGCGTTTGCTATGACATCTCCAGTGAGCTCTGACAGAGGTTCTTCCAGGTCCACGTCAATATTGCCTAAAAAAGATTGGAAAGCCTGCCCTAATGCTAGGTCTCCTTCAATAACCACCTCACCTGACATCACGCTGCCATTTGATGAGGTTAACCCCAGCCGCACCAATGCAATTGGCGACCCTATAATCTCAGTCTCTGCAGGCGTTGAGCAACTATCACTAATATCCAAGGCACCGTCACAAATGATAATAAAAAGACTTAGTGATAAAGGCTGAAAGCAAATCTCAACCACCTTATTATCCATACGAGCTAAGTGCTTAGGCGCCTCTGGGTCGTAAGCCAAATAGCGGTTAAACGCTATTTGCAGGGGTTTAGTGAGAAGCGTTAAGGCTGGCATAACGCGTTATAATTTATAACCAGTATGAACGGCAACAATGCCACCCGTTAAGTTATTGATTTGGCAACGCTCAAACCCCGCCTCCTCCATCATTCCTTTTAGAGTTTCTTGGTCGGGGTGCATCCGAATGGACTCTGCTAAATATTGATAGCTTTCGCCGTCTTTAGCAATTAACTCACCAATTTTTGGCAACAGTTTAAACGAATATATATCGTATACTTTGTCTAGAATTGGGTTCGTTGGTTTTGAAAACTCTAAAATTAACAAGCGGCCTCCTGGTTTAAGTACGTCAAACATTGACCGTAAGGCAGCAGCTTTATCGGTAACATTTCTTAAACCAAAACCAATACAAACTCGGTCAAATTGGTTCGGCAGGTAAGGCAAACTCTCGGCATTTGCTAAGTTATAGCTAATATTATGGCTACAACCTTTATCGATCATTCTATCTCGGCCAACGCGTAACATGGCCTCATTAATATCAGCTAAAACGACTTGCCCACTGCTACCCACTCGCTTAGAAAAAAGTGCTGATAAATCGCCAGTTCCGCCTGCTAAATCAAGTACCTTATGCCCCGCTTTTACATTGGCAACTTCTACCGTAAAGCGCTTCCATAGTCGGTGAACCCCCATCGACATCAAGTCATTCATGATGTCATATTGTGGCGCTACAGAGTCAAAAACCTCTCTAACTTTGCCCACCTTTTCTTCAACTGGAACGTCCTTGAAACCAAAATGTGTTGTTTTATTATCTGCCACCATGCCTCCTTATTAGAACACCTGCTCTACCCTTTACGTTGATGCCCTGCTTGTTCTAACCTTGCCAAATAGTCTTGCCAGTTAGAGTCCTTATTTTCTGCCAACTCTAATAAGTAAGGCCAGCTGTATAACCCCGTTGCATGCTCATCGCTAAACACCAGCCTCACCGCATAATTGCCCACTGGTTCAATAGCCATAATATTGACCGCTTCTTTATCCAACTGTAACACTTCCTGGCCGGGCCCATGACCACGAACCTCAGCTGAGGGCGAGTAAACTCGTAAGTACTCACAACTCATTTCAATGTTCTCACCTTCATTAAAACTTAAGGTTAATGTGTGATTTTTCTGGTCTAAAGCTATGTCTGTTATAGATTTCATGGTGTCCTACAAAATAAACCGAGATAAATCTTCATCGGCTGTTAGTTCAGATAATTGAGTGTCTACATAGGCTGCATCCACACGCTCACTTATCGCTTCACCGGCGGGTGCTTTAAATGAAACCTCATCTAATAAACGCTCTAAAATAGTATGTAAGCGACGCGCACCGATATTTTCAGTCCCTTCATTCACTTTCCACGCCATCTCTGCAATTTTTGCAATGCCATCATCTGTAAATGTTAAGTTGACGTTTTCTGTGGCCAATAATGCACTGTATTGCTCGGTTA
>JAHRWG010000221.1 GCA_019090295.1 Cycloclasticus sp.
AGCGTCAGATGTGTATAAGAGACAGGTCACCTCATCCTGAGAGTCCTGTGAAACAAATAAAACATGACAATTCCTTTTCTTTCAAACACTTTAAGCTTTTTCTTCATTTGATGTCAACAATAATTCTTTAATTACTTGAACTTATACCTAGTTCCATATTAAATACTGGCTCTCCTAGTAAGTTAATGTTCGATATAAAGGACGACTCTACCTATTTTTATTTAACCGGTAATTTAATTATGACGCTACACACCCACAACATTGCCAGCATTAATGATTTTTTATCCGGTGATATTGACTTATGCAGCCCTCCAGAAATTTTCATGCGCGTAACACAAGCCCTTGATAGTAATAAAAATGGCGCTGCTGATATTGCAACTATTATTGAGCAAGACCCATCTTTATCCAGTCGAATGTTGAAAATCGTCAATTCTGCTTTTTTTGGTTTTCCAGCGACAGTTAAAACTGTTAACCAAGCCATTACTATTTTAGGCCATAAAGAAATTCGCTTACTGGTTATGACCACCAGTGTTGTCGAAGAATTCTCAGACATGCCTAATGCTCTTTTAGACATGCGAGAGTTTTGGTCACATTCCCTTAAAACTGCTTTATTTTCTAAGCATTTAGCTGATAAACACCCTAAAAAGCGCATGCTATCTTCTTCATTCGTCAGCGGGCTTCTACATGATATTGGGCGCTTAGTGTTATACATGAAATCACCTGACCTAGCACGCGCAGCAGCTTTATCGGCTCAAGTTGACCAAATGAGTGAAGTTGAGGCTGAAGTTAACACTTTTGGCTTTAGTCATGCCGATATCGGAGGGGCCTTATTAGAACTCTGGAAAATACCCGACTCTATTCAGCAATCTGCCTTATTTCATCACACACCAAAGCTGGCAACAAACCATAGCATTGAAACAAACATCGTATACCTTGCTAATAAATTAGCTCATGCAGACATATCTTCCGAACAAAGTTTGAATGAAGCCTGCCCGCCTACCGATCCTATATGGGATAGTATTGAGATCCCTTACGCCTGCCTAGCGACTGTTTCTTCAGAGGTGATGGAAGAGTTTAGCAAAACATATACTCTTTTCTTTGGTCACTAGGCACCCCTTCAATACACTTGCTTACCCAAGTGAAATACGGCAAAGTCTGCTTTACTCATAGGCTGCCATTTTTCATTCGACGTTAATGGCTCTGTTGCAATAATTGTTACGATATCGGTAATGGACGTTTCTTTTTTAAAATCAACAGAAATATCTATATCGCTCAATTGAGCCTCTTCAAAAGGGGCTTGACGGGTTAAATGCCAAAGTTTAGTACTGCAATAAGTGTATAAATTATCGACATGTGCCATTAGCATATTGAAAACTCCCAGTTCTGCTAACTCACGAGATAACGTTTCAATGCGTTTCATCAATTTTATTTTGCTTCGTGGCTTAGTAGGAAACTGCTCGCGCAACTCACCTAACAGCCAACAAAATGCATACTCACTATCTGTCGTACCAATCGGTGTGTACCCTTTTAATACTTTATTTTTAACGCCTTTTAACTGCCCATTATGGGCAAAGGTCCATACTTGCCCCCATAACTCACGTGTAAAAGGGTGCGTATTTTCAAGGCTTACGCGTCCTCTATTGGCCTTTCTTATATGACAGATGACCTGAGTACTCTTTATTTGGTACTGCCCTATAAACTCGGCTAACTTAGATTTTGAACTGGCGGTCGGCTCATGAAAAACACGGCAGCCCTTTCCTTCAAAAAAGGCAATCCCCCAGCCATCACTATGCACCCCCGTTTCTCCACCTCGCTTGATAAGCCCACTAAAGCTAAATTGGATATCTGTCGGAACATTCGCACTCATTCCAAGTAATTCACACATGATTAGCGACTATAGTTCTTCAATAACCGTACGTGAAATAGGCGCTTGTACATAACGCTGCTTCCCTGCTACATCCACCCAGAAGTAGTAATATCCTTTTTGAGGGTCTGATGTCACTTTACCATCTAACACTGTCCACTCTTTTTTGTATGAACCTTCAAAAAAAGTTACTTTATAATCGCCTTCCAGCCAGCTAACACCAAAACGTGATATTTTATTCTGTTGTTCTTCAGAGCAGCCTAGCGACAGCAACAGAATGGCCAACATAAGAAAAGTTTTCATTGATTCTCCAATTTCTTCATAACTAAAAAAACCATAACAAAAGCGCCAGCTATGGCACACATCCAAATATCTGATTTCTGCAGCTCTAATAAAGTACCAATTCCAGCACCAAGAGCAGCCCCAATGCCACTAAATGCCATACTGCGCATCATTCTGCAAAAAGGGCAATCTGAACCTTTACCAAAAAAGCTAGCCATCACATCTCCTCCAAGTTCACTATTATTGATCCATTAACAAAGAAAACAAGGCGCTAATATGGTCCTGATTATCATTTAACGCCGCAATATAATGATAACTACGCCCTCCAGCAGCGAGAAAAATCGCTTTATTTTCTATTGCAATTTCATCCAACGTCTCTAAGCAATCTACGGCAAAACCAGGACAAATCACATCAATATCGACCACGCCATTGTTAGGTAATTGCTGTAAAGTATCAAGGCAATATGGTTGTACCCACTTAGCTTTACCAAACCTTGATTGAAATGCCATCGACCAATCGGCTGGGTTAAGAGCAAGTTCTTCCGCTAGCAACTCTGCTGTTTTTTTACAATGATCATAATAAGGGTCGCCTTGACGAATTGTTCTCTCGGGGACACCATGAAAAGACATCAGTAAATATGCAGAACGGCCTGTTTTCTCCCAGTGCTCTCTAGTTCGGTTTGCTAATGCAGAAATATAGGATGGGTTATCGAAATATTGGTTAATCACCCTATATGGTGGCTTATCAATATACTGACTCAAGCTTTTCTCAGCTGCATCAATGGCAGTTTTGCTACTAGATGTCGCGTACTGCGGATAAAGCGGTAATATTATAATCTCATCCACGCCTAAATCTTGCATAGCACTTACCGCACTTGATATAGATGGTGATCCATAACGCATACCCAAGAAGAAATGGTATTTATTGGGGTACTTATCATCTGCGAATGATTGCAAGCCTTGCATGGTTTTCTTTGAGTGACTTAATAGTGGTGAGCCATCTTTTGTCCAAACCCGTTGATAAGCTAAAGCTGACTGACGTGGCCTTGTTTTCAAGACAATGCCATTAAGAATTAACCACCATAAAACCCTAGGCAGCTGCACAACATTCGGGTCCCACAAAAACTCTTTCAAATAAGCTCTAACGGCTTGTTCAGTAGGCTCTTCGGGTGTTCCCAGGTTAATCAATAAAACGGCTTTTTTAGTCATAATGCAGATAAACCTTATTTAAGCCATCTTTAATAAGCTTAAAAATTCAGCACGGGTTTCCGAATTTTTTCTAAATTGTCCAAGCATTGCTGACGTAGTCATTTGAGAGTTTTGCTTCTCAACACCCCGCATCATCATGCATAAATGCTTTGCTTCCACAACAACAGCGACTCCCTTTGCACCTGTTACTTTAAGAATTGAGTCAGCGATTTGTGTTGTTAGTTGCTCTTGGATTTGTAAGCGCCTAGCGAACATATCAACAATACGAGCGACCTTTGATAAACCAAGAACCTTACCACTCGGTAAGTAAGCCACATGACATTTGCCAATAAAGGGTAGTAAGTGATGTTCACACATAGAAT
>JAHRWG010000222.1 GCA_019090295.1 Cycloclasticus sp.
CCGGGTGCATCTTCACCAAAGATACGATTCACATTCCAAACATACGCGTAATTAATGGTTGTATCAGTTAGGGATTGATTAGACATAGAGAGGGCGTCGAGTGTTTGCCAGTTTTGACGCCATGCAACGGTACCGATATGTCTATGAAAAGGTGCGCCACGGTAAGTCAGGGCTTGACGCCCGAGCTTTACAGACGTGTCTTCTATACCTGTATAGAACAAGTAGCCCTGATTGAGTTCAGTTTCATTAGGGTCGGCTATCACAGGGTAGGTGGCGCCTTTTGCTTGGGATTTATGGGCGTAGTTGTTACTAAACAGGCTTTGTACGCTTTCCACTTCACCAAAAAGCCCCAACCCATAATAAGTTCCGGTTTTGTAGGCGGCTGTTAATCTAGCAGTATAGGCATTGGCTTCTTCAGATAAGTTATCTTGATCGACGTTTTCATAACGCAATCTAGCGCTGTAACTGGCTTTACCACTGGATAAGGCATTTAATAAAGATTCCTCTGCTTGGGCTAAGGGGGCTGCGGTCATTAGCATTGTGCTAGCGATGGCGCCGATTATGGCAGAGCTGGATTGGCTTTTTCTCTTAATTTTCATAGTGACTCTTTAATGTAAAGTTTTTATAAAAATCATAAAACATAAAAAAAGCCAACACGAATACACCGGGTTAGCTTCTTTGCTTTATAGTTTATGATTGTTGTATTCACTGCGCCGTTACAGTGGTGTTATTACTTGATCAAGCAAATAGCACATACAGGTAATTTAGCAATGATTGTGCCAAGTCTTAATTCAGTGTTTAGCCGTGGCTTGTAGCAAGGGTTCTCGATGGACATAGGTGCTTCCTTGCCTTATTAAGGTGCTGCTTGTTATGGGCGGGCACTAAAACGGTGCGCCAGAAGGGGCGAGCTAGTCTGTTGTGCGAATAGACCCATTAATGTTTATTTGGGTGTTTGATGTCTTTTTAAGACAGTATGTGACGTCATTGGCTTAAACAACTCGCTATTGCTGACTGAGACGTGGAAAAAGATGCTCCCTTTAGCTTGGCATTGTACCCACCATAATAAGGACGTCGCATTGACAATGGAATGTTAAAATTAAAAGTGGAACTTATACATTTTGTTGAAAACCTAAGCAATCAAACATCATCGGACAAAAACAAATATCCTTTGTCGGAAGTATTGCTTCGCCTGGTTGTGTTTTAAAAAAAACACGTTAGATGCAAAAAATATAGTAATTGGTAGGCGGTTTAAATAATGAACATATTTATACCTAGTTATAGTGTCGACGTACTCGTTTAAAGGTTAGCCTTTTAACAGCCAGTTAAATGTGGAAACGACTAGTGTGTTATTTTATAAAAACATAATAAAAGTATTAAGCACAACGCGCTAAAATGCTCGGTGTCTTATATAAAGCTTTATATGTAATCAAGGAGTAAATATGATCGTAATATTTGGTATAAAGGAAAAACTAAATCCGATCAAAGCTCAGTTATCTAATGTTATTCACGGTTGCATGCAATCTGTCCTTAGGTTGCCAGAAGATAAGCGAGCACATCGGTTTATCCCTATGGAAAAAGAAGATTTTTACTATCCAGGTGGCCGTAGTGATGCTTATACAGTTATTGAAATAAACCTGATGGCTGGTCGACAAGTGGACACTCAAAAGAAGTTAATTAAGTCACTTTTCAAAGAAATAGAAAATCAATTATCAATACCAGCAGTGGATATTGAAATTACAATAAAAGAGCAAGCCCCACATCAGTGGGGTTTTCGAGGTATGACAGGCGATGAAGCTAATGACCTCAAGTACAAAGTCAATGTATAAAAAGTTACTTATACATTTGCATTACTATCCATATATGGAGTATGTGTTATGAATTATTTAAATGCTATTGAACGCCACCATGAGTACAAGGGTGCCATCCATGAGTTAATGGCTTCAATTGTGACGGGCATTTTTGACCATAAAAGCATTAGGAGTGAAGAAAACCTGAAAGACTCAATGAAGTGGTTACAATCTAATTACCCTTTTGTTGACCTTGTTTATACGCTGGATACCAAGGGTGTGCAAACGACTAACAATGTAACCTCTAGGCACCATAACGAAAAAAACACACGCTCTGGGTTAGGCGTTGACAGAAGTCGCCGACCTTATTATAAAAAAGCTCTAGAAGAAGACAGTGTTGTTGTGACCGACCCCTACCTCTCGACATCAGGTCATAATCTTTGCATTTCATCTGCAATCCGATGCCTTGCCGACGATGGTTCGATTAAGGCTATTCTGGTTGTCGACATAGATTTGGCCGATGCGATTGAATTTCTTATGGGGGATGGGAAGCGTAAAAAGTTTCACCCTTTTTTCGTTACAGTCTATTCGTCTATTGTCATTGGCTTGTTTTTCGTGGTGGGTATTCTAATGTATTCTGCAGGTTTGGAAATCATTTCACTTCTACAAGGTGAGAATGTTGATCTCCACCTCAAGCCATTCAGTATTATTATATTTTTGACGCTTGCTCTTGCTGTCTTTGATCTTGGTAAAACAATTCTCGAAGAAGAAGTTTTGATGAAAAAGGATATATTACGGCACAGTTCAACGCGACGGACGATAACTCGGTTTATTGCCGCGATCCTCATTGCTGTTTCAATTGAATCATTATTATTGATGTTTAAATCCGTTCTGGGTTCAGAGGAACACCTAGCTGACGCAGTTGCGATGATGGGGACAGCGATTGGGTTGCTAGTAGGGCTTGGTATTTATGTGTACCTTGGAGCTAAAGCAGAAGCGATACTGAAACAATCAACAAAGGCAAAGTGATCATTATCGCTGTAACTGAAACGCTGTTGGATCATGGGTTCTAACAGCGGGCTTGCTATTAACGGTTGTCTGTTTAAGTGCTAAAGATAAAACCAATCGAGTCTGACCGTCTTGATTTTTAGGAGGGGTTAGCCAAGATGAGAGAGTCGACCAAAAAATCACTGACACTGGTCCATAATACGTAGTTTCGTTTCACTGTGCCTGTAGTATAGTTAACTGAGTTCAAACGTGATCAGTCACACATTTAAAATCGGAGAGTTAATATGTTCAGAAAAATTGTCGCAGTAGCCCTTTTTGTCTCGTTTATCGCCATGTCCACCTCGGGGCTGTTGATGTTCTTTATTGAGAAGCCATCTTTTACTATTCAAATGCATCCGGTGCATAAACTTTTTGGCCTAATCATGATTCTGGCGGTTCTGGCGCACCTAAGTTTCAACCTTAAATCGATCGTCCATTACATCAAAAACAAATCAGTAGCCATGTTTGGCGGCCTAATGATTATTTTATTAATAGCTTTATACGGGGTTGCTATCTATAACGAAGTGCCACCAGAAATCGCAATACCTATGGACAAATTGGCAGCCGAAGCCGAATGACATGAATGAACAGGTGTCTACACAGGCCGCTGTGCTAACGCAGACATGGAGCAATGCCTACAAAACCAAAAAGCGTGAGCTGAACAATCGACAGCTCGCGCCTTTTATTCACGC
>JAHRWG010000223.1 GCA_019090295.1 Cycloclasticus sp.
GATCTTGACCAGTTCAAATATATCAACGATACCTGTGGGCATGCTGCTGGCGACCTGTTACTAAAGCAAGTAGCAGAGACATTACAACAAGTTATTCGCTCATCTGATACCTTGGCCCGTTTAGGTGGCGATGAATTTGCACTGATGGTACCAGCCACTGATAGCCATGGTGCGTCTCAATTAGCTAAAAAAGTCCTTAACGCACTGCAACTCATTCATTTCGAGTCTAACGGCCACCAACATAATATTACAGCCAGCATTGGCATTGCTATGTTTCCAGAATACGGCTTATCTCCTGAGGACTTTATGTCAAATGCTGATATTGCAATGTATCAAGCTAAAGAAAGTGGTCGAGGTAAAGAACACCTTTATTCTCCCGAAGAAAAGACAAAAGAAACTTTAGAGAGACACGTGTTATGGAAAGAGAAAATCGAGTCCGCGCTAGCTGAAAAAAGATTCGTCTTACATTTTCAGCCTATACTCGACATTCAGAGCAATAAAATTTCACACGCAGAGGCTCTAGTCCGTATGGTTGATAAAAACGGCGAAGTTATTATGCCTAATGACTTTATTCCTACAGCCGAAAAATCAGGCTTAATTAATCAAGTAGATTTAGCCGTATTAGACCTAGCCTTTGAAACACTGCGTTTATTAGATCGCCAAAATAACCCATTATCACTGTCGTTCAATTTATCCGGTAAAGCATTTAGTAACGCCCCCCTCATTAGCCAGCTTAAAGAGGAATTGAATAAAGATGATATTGATGCAACAAAACTTATCATAGAAGTGACTGAGACCATGGCTGTTGCTAACTTAAGAAACGCTATTAAGTTAATGAATGAGATTAAAAAAACTGGCGCAAAATTTGCACTCGATGACTTTGGGGTTGGTTACGCTTCCTTCTTTTACCTCCGCCAATTACCCGTTGATTATGTAAAAATTGATGGTTCTTTTATTCAACAACTAGACGAGCAAAAAGAAGACCAGCTATTTGTTAAAGCGATTGCCGAGATCACCAAGGTCTCTGGTAAAAAAACAATTGCTGAATTTGTTGAAAACCAAGCCATTCTAGACTTACTTGACGAGTTTGATGTTGATTATGCACAGGGCTACCATATAGCAAAGCCCTCGGCAAAACTCCCTAGCAACTAAGGCTTATACTCCCCACATCACTAGCCCAGCTAGCGCACATTACCCTTTCGCCCATCGAGTAAACTAGCAGCGGGAGCACCACTTACAAGTCAGCCCCTTTACCTCTATAACAAGGGCTGCTAAGAATGTCTTAATAACTCAGCAAACGTCTCTGCTGTTTCGGGGCGAGCAAAGTAATACCCCTGAAACATCTGGCAACCTTTTTGTAACAAAAAGTTATACTGTTCTTCTGTCTCTACACCTTCCGCAATGACATCAAACTGCATATGTTTCGCCATACTGATAATGGTTTCAACAATGATTGCATCATCCGAATCTGTTGCGATGTCGGCCACGAATGCTTGGTCAATTTTCAGTTGATCTAAAGGCAGTTTTTTTAAATAACTGAGCGATGAATAACCCGTTCCAAAGTCATCCAATGAAATGGTAATACCCAACTCTTTTAACTGATTCATTTTTTCAATTGTTTCGTCAACCCTCTCTAAAGCAACGCCCTCAGTCAGTTCAAACATGATTTTCCCAGCATTTACGCCTGTATCACTAAGTACCTGCTGGACCAGTGCAACAAATCCAGGTTGGTTAAATTGCTTCGAACTCACATTAGTACTCACGTGTGGAAGGCTTAAGCCCTCAAGCTCCCAGCTATTAAGGTATTCACAAGCCTTTCTAAGCACCCACTCACCTATGTCTTCTATTTGCCCTGTCTGCTCAGCTAACGGAATAAATTTTGCTGGTGAGACTAGCCCTTTTTCTGGATGTTGCCAACGTATTAACGCCTCACCTCCAACTATTTCACTATGTTGGTTATATTGGCATTGAAAATACAACTCAAATTCATCCTTCTCAATGGCAATATGTAGATCATTTTTCAAGCTTAACCATTCATCCGCTGCCTCTTGCATGTTCTCATTATAAAAACAAACCCTGTTTCGGCCATCTTGCTTAGCTTTGTACATCGCCGTATCGGCATTAGCAATTAATATATCGGCACTTTCATCAGCTAATGGGTACAGCCTTACCCCTATACTTGTACTTATATGGCAATCACTACCCCCCAAACTATAGGGCTTACTGAGTGCTGCTTGAATTTTTTCAGCAACCAACAGCGTTTGGTGTGCCGCTTCAGTTTCGGTCTGCGCTTCTGCCGATAAAAGCACAACAAACTCATCCCCTCCCAAACGTGCAGCCATCTCGACTTCTCGTGTTAACCCGTTAAGTCGCTCCCCAACCACACGAAGTAAAGCATCACCAAGGCCATGCCCTAGTGAGTCATTAATCGTTTTAAAGTGGTCTAAATCAAAAAAGATAAGGCCGCCATATTGTTGATGCCGTCGAGCTTGGCTCAGCTCATGTTCAACGGTCGTCATAAACAATCGGCGATTTGGCAACTTAGTCAACGGATCATAAAAGGCCAGTTGATTAATCGCTTTTTCATCTATTTTACGCTGCGTAACATCTGAAAAAACAGCCACTCTATGTGTCACCAACCCTTTAGAATCCAGCACATTTGTTATTTTAGTACCTGCCGGATAAGTATGGCCTTGCTTGGTTCTATTCCATATTTCACCCTCCCAGCGACCTTTTTCTTCAAGGCTATTCCAAAGTTCTGCATAAAAGCGTTTATCGTGCTTACCGGAACTAAAGAGGCCCGGACTTTCCCCGATCACATCACGCTCTTGGTAACCAGAAATATCACAAAATGCCTGATTAACTCGGATAATATTATTGGCTGCATCAGTAATCATAATGCCTTCATGCGTATCGAACGAAATGGCCGAGATACGTGAGTTTTCTTCCACTCTCTTCCGCTCAGTAATATCAATTCGAGTTCCACTTACACGCATCGCTTTACCGGCCATATCAGCCTCTACCAGCTCCCCTCTATTCAGAATCCAAACCCAACTGCCATCTTTTCGCCTCATCCGAAACTCTTCTTCAAAAAAAGGCGGTGCGTCGCTGATAAATTTTTCTTTTGCTAGAGAGATTCTTAATTTATCATCGGGGTGTATCAAATTATCAAAAACAGCTGTTTTGAATTGACTAACACCGCCCTCCTTGTACCCTAAAAACTCTTCCCAAGTAGGTATTCCCACCGCCTCACCGCTCGCAATATCC
>JAHRWG010000224.1 GCA_019090295.1 Cycloclasticus sp.
GCTGTGATTCAGTCACCCCCCAAAACACTTTGCCAACGCCTAAACGCAATTCCCAGTCTCGCTCAGCATGAACCCACATCAGTTCACGTAAATCAACATGTGACCGCTGGGGGTCATGCTCATCCCAACGAAAAAATGAGCTAAAAATAAACGCATCATCACCATCGTTCCAACTGTGGTAGAACTCAGGCTCGGCTGAAAACGATACGCTTCCACCGTTAAACTGCTGCTGATCTAGGGCTGATTGCGTGAAGTAGCGATACTCTGCCGCTACATACCCAGACCACTCGTTTGCGAAACCTGGTGATAGGAAAGCAACCCCTCCCATTAACAGGGCGCATACAACTGCTTTTTTAATGCTCATTTACTTGTACCCAGTATTTAGCGTGCTCGCTTTAAGCTGCTTTTATTAAAGTCACGGTCAGACAAACCCTTTTGAAACTGATAGTTTGAAAATTCCAACCGCGTTTCTTTTTTAGTTTGATGGTTCACCATGTTTAATGAATCTGGACGCCAAAATTTGCCTAAATACTGCTGATAACCTGTTGCCGTCATTGTTTTTAACAGTGACTTTTTACGGTCATAGTACTCCAGCTTTAGCGGCTGGTACGTCTCTTTGCTAACCCAAGCAACTGTGCGCGTGTACCCTGAGTACTTATAATTAGGCTTAGATTCAACAACAAACGAATCTTCACCATTAATTGCTTCATCGCGTAAGTACAAATACGTGTACTTGGCCACTTCACGAGATGATAAATCCTCAAAGGCAAACTCACTGCCCATAAAAGGGCCCGATTTGTTTTTTGATGAAATACGCTTCACACGCTTTAAGGCTGGCAAATATAACCATTGGTCATCTGCATCTAAAATATGTGTGAAAGATAAAAAAGCGGTGCCTTTAATGTCAGCTGGCTCATCAAAAATAGTTAAGCCTTTATCACCATCACCTTCAACCTCAAGATTTTTGGATCGCATTTTTCTAATACTGACATCACCATTTGCATTTTTTAATGTCATGATCATAGCGGATGACATATCGCCAAAACCAGCATCTCTCTTATCAGCTTCTACGGCTATTTCCATCCCTTTTTCTTCCGGCGTTTGCGCGGTGGCCATCAATGGCAATAAAAGCACCAATAAACTAACTAATTTTTTCATGTTTTTTCCTTATCTAGTTTGAGTAATAAAATAGGTAACAGCAACAAATCCACCACTAACGCAATAACAATAATCCATGTGGTTAACGTGGCCATATCTGAATTAAGCGAAAAAGGTGACATCATTAAAACACCAAAGCCCGCACTGAGTATTAACGTGCTGATGGTTAACGCTTTACCCACATGGGTAAATGCATAGGTAATCGATTCTTCAGTGCTGTAGCCTTTTTCACGCTTAGCACGTAAATATTTACTTAGAAAGTGCACCGTATCATCCACCACAATACCCAACGTCATACTCACGACAGATGCCAAGGCCATATTAACCTCAACATACAACAACCCCCAAAGACCAAAGCCAATAATGACTGGCACCAAGTTTGGCACGAGACTCAAAAGACCTATCTTGATCGAACGAAGTGCAAAAACAAGAATCATTGAAATAAGCACCAACGCTAATACAGAGCCACTTAGCATGCTTTTTATGTTTTTTTCTGTCAGGTGGGCAAATATCAACATCGCTCCCGAGCCTTTTGTCTGCATACTCACTGGCAAATGACTCTGCATCCATTGCTGCACGCGCTCTTCAAAATCAAGCAACTCTACATTACTCATTTCCTCAACACCTACCACTAAAAGGGTCGCTGACTTATCAATATTAACCTGGTTGTTTAAATCCAAGCCATACGGCAGTGACATTTCATACAAGAGCAAATACTGCGCGGCCAGCTCTCTACTCTCTGGCAAGGTATACCAGTCGGGGTCATCCCCATGCATATTTTTATTAAGTCGCCGGAGGGTATCGCTTAAGACGTAAGTATTAATGACTTCTGGCTGAGCTTTTAACCACTGTGCAAAACGATCTAAATGCTCTAGGTATTGCGGATCGCTGATGCCACCCTTACCTTCAGCAGGTAGGGAGAAAGATAATTGAAAGAGACCACCGACTGATTGATTGGCAAAGTCAGAATCAACCCTAAACTCCACCGATTCATCAAAGTATTTAAGGAACTGCTCTTCTGGTTTATTTAAAGTGGCTGCGTAGGCTGAAATGAAAACAGCCACTGCTGACAACAACAAGATAATATTTTGATAGCGAATCACAAACTTAGAAAAAGACGCTAAACGTTCCACAGAAACATCCTCGCCCACCTTCACACGAACAGGTAAGTAACTCATCATCGCCGGTAAAAATGTTAGGGAAAGGCAAAAGGAAACAAATACACCCACGGCCACCAAGTTACCTAAATCGTGAAACGGTGGTGACTCACTAAAGTTTAGGCATAAAAACCCAATCATAGTCGTTGCACTTGTTAGGAAAATTGGCTGTAAGTTGATCCGAATACTCTCTAACAACGCCTCTTCCTTTGCGACTTTATGCTGTAAGCCATACATAAAACTAACCAACAAGTGAACACTGTTGGCAACCGCTAATACCATTATCATCTGTGCCGATGAAATAGAAGCAGGGGTTAATTTCACACCAGCATAACCGCCTAAACCTAATGCAATAACATCTGAAAAAATAATAATCAGTGTGATACCTATGACTGCACTGATGCTGCGCAATAAAACAAACATAATAACCAGCATTAATAGCAAGCTAACAGGCACTAACAAGGAAAGGTCGTTCTCCCCCGCCTCAACAAATGCATTATTTAAAAACGCTATTCCCGTTACATAAAAATTAACATCGGGGTAAGCCTCTTGGTAATTTGCCACCATTGCACGTGTTTGAGAGACCACCGATTTCAACTCTTTATCGGCGTCAACTTTTGGGTATTCAATAGTAATATTCAGTGCCGTCACTCGCCCATCGGCTGATACTAGACGTTCAAATAGCAATGGGTCTGATAGCCCCACTTGCTTAACGTTTTCAATATCTGAAGCCAGCAAATCGCTGGCTTCTTCATACAAGCTTTCAACAATCAGATCATCCTCTTCTGCATAGGTGTTCTGAAAGTTCTGCAACGAATCCACACGTCTAGAGTGAGGGATTTGCCACGCGGCAGTTGTGAGCTCCTCGAGCAGCTTGAGTACTTCAGGTTGAAAAACATCGCCTGTTTTTGGCTCGATTAAAATGAATACGTTATCCGACTTTGTATACGTATTTTCAACTTTATCATAGGCCAACAACTCAGGGTTATCGTCAGTAAAAAAGGCACGATAATCATTATCAAACCCTAAGTACTGCAAGCCATTTCCAGCTGCTAGCAACACCACCAGGCTGGTAGCAATAATCCATGCACGGTACTTAAGAACCCACTGACTAAAATAGCCTTCTAAACGATCCATCTATCGATTTCCCTCTAACAGACTCATTAACGACTCACTTTTGTTAAGCATCACTTTCCAGCACCTTCGCTTTATTTTTATCAAATGCCAGCAATAAGCCGGGTAAGAATAGAAAGTTAGCCGCTAAGGCAGCGAGAATAATCCACACTGTTAACAGCGCCATATCGGTGGTCATAGCAAAGTGTGATGCCATTAGCACACCAAAACCACCTATTAAAACGAGCGTACTAATTCCCAGCGCCTTACCCACATGAGTAAAAGCGTATGTAATTGACTCTTCTGTTGAATAGCCTTTCTCGCGCTTTGCTCGTAAGTATTTACTTAAGAAATGAACCGAGTCATCCACCACGATACCCAGTGTCATACTCACAACAACCGATAAGCCCATGTGAACTTCACCGCTAAGCACGCCCCAAAGCCCAAAACCAATACCTGCTGGTAATATATTAGTTACCAGGCTTAGGAGGCCCATTTTGACCGACCGTAAAGCCACCATTAAAATACCTGATATCAGAATCAGCGCCAGTACAGATCCAACGATCATTCTGGTTGTATTAGTATCAGCTAAATGCGAAAACATCATTAAGGTTCCCGTACCAATGGTCGTCATTGTGCTAGGTACATTCGCTTTTAACCATGCCTGCGCTCTATCCTCAAGAGCCATCAACTCATTATTAGTCATATCCCTCACGGTCGCGATCATACGCGTTGCCGACTTGTCCACATTGACCTGATTGTTCAAATCTAGACCATAAGGTAACGACATTTCATATAGCAACGTGTATTGCGCAGCCAAATCACGGCTTTCAGGTAATTTTCGCCAAGCAGGGTCATCCCCATGCATATTTTTATTAAGCCGTAGCATGGTGTCGGTAAAAACAAACACATTGGTCGTCTCTGGTTGCGCTCGGTACCAATCTGCAAAGGCTTTTAAATTATTAAGGTATTCTGGTTCGCTCACTCCGCCCTTCGAATTGGCGGGCAATGAGTATGTCAACTGAAACGTGCCGCCCATAATATCTAGGGTTGCATCTGAATCAACGCGGAACTGTACGGTATGATCAAAGTACGTGGTGAAGTGCTCTTCCGATGTATTCAACGGTATAGCGGCTGCTGACAAAATTGCGACAACACACATCAACAGCAATAACGGGCGATGGAATTTAATAGAGAACCTTGAGAACTTTTCTAGGTAAGGGACCGCTGCATCTTCCCCCTGCTTAACTTTCACTGGTAAGAAGCTCATTATTGCCGGCAAAAAAGTCAGCGAAAAGACCATTGATGCAAAAACACCCACCGCCACCAAGTTACCCAAATCCCGATAGGGAGCTGACTCATTAAAGTTCATCCCTAAAAAGCCAATCATCGTGGTAATACTGGTTAGGAAAATAGGGACTAAATTAATGCGTAAGCTTTCTTTTAACGCTTCTTTTTTCGCCACATTATGTTGTAAATCAAAAATAAACGTCACCAGCATATGCACACTATTGGCCACGGCCAACACCATAATCATTTGCCCAGACGCGACCGATGCTGGTGCCAGCATAACTCCAGCATAACCACCCAAACCAAATGCGACTAACGTTGACATAAAAATAACCAAGGTCACACCAAACACTGCACTTACACTGCGTAACAATATGGTGAGAAACAAGACCATCACAATAAAACTAATCGGAAATAGCGTTTCTCCATCCCCTTGGCCAGACTCAACAAAAGCATTATTCATAAATGCCATACCGGTTACATAAAACTTAACTGTTGGGTATTTTTCTTGGTACTTTTTCACCAACTCACGCGCATGTGCCACTACCTCACGTAACTCGCCTTCAGGCTCTATTTCAGGAAACTCAATTGTGACGTTAACAGCGGTTGCAGCGCCATCTTTTGAGACGATTCGCTTATAAAGAAGAGGGTCGCTAAGTGACACCGATTTAACCCGCTGAATATCAGCCTCTTCTAAAGAGCTGGCCTCTGCATACAAGTCTTCGACAATAAGGTCATCCTCTTCTGCATACGTATTCTGAAAGTTCTGAATTGAATCAACCCTAAGTGAGTAAGGGATTTGCCACGCTTCTTCGGTCATATCTTCGACTAGCGTCAAAATATTCTTCTGGAAAACGTCTCCTGTTTCAGGCGCTATAAGAATAAAGACATTATCTGACTTAGCATACGTCGCTTCATTCTGGTTAAACGCCATCAAATGAGGGCTATCTGCCCTGAAATAAACCCTATAATCAGGTGTAAAACCAAGGAACTTAACCCCAAAACCTGACGCAGCAACCGCAAGCACACTCAATATTATAATGGCCACTCGGTAGCGTATAACCCATTCACTAAAATTTGTTTCTAAACGATGCATAGTTAATCCCTAACTTTTAAACCGATGATAATTAAATTGAGCAAATTGCTCAGGCGCTTCTCTAATTGCTCTAACGTTTGATAACGCATAAATGTTGGCGTACTAAACATGACCCAAGAGGCCATGATCGCCAAGCCCGTCTCATCCAAATCATCTATCGCCCAACAATTTTGCTTCTGGCCTTTCTCCAAAATAACCCTAAGGATGGACAGTTCGCCTTCTCTTTTTTTATCAACGATTTCTGAACTGGTCTCACATAAGGCCATGATCATGTCATTGATAGCTGGGTAGGTGTTTAAATGGTCAAAGTTATAGTGCAAAAGTCCTTTTGCATAAACAAACAAGCTATCAACTGCGCTATCCAATGGTTGCTCAAGTAACAACTGAAGGCTAGCTTCTTTTTCTTCAAAACACTGCAGCGCAAACGCTTCAGCAATACTTACCTTACTGGGGAAATAGCGATACATGTTTGACGTCGACATGCCCAAATCTTGCGCAATTTCTGCCATGGTTGTTTTTTTAAATCCAAATGTTCGAAAACGCTTATCCGCCGCACTTAGAATGTCCTTTTTTATCTGTTCTTCAGATAGGTTTGTATCAAATCGCTTCATCCGCGCACTATAACAAGTAAAC
>JAHRWG010000225.1 GCA_019090295.1 Cycloclasticus sp.
AAAAATAATGAGGGGTATCAAGAAAGTACTGCT
The DNA here is from genome assembly GCA_019090295.1 of Cycloclasticus sp. Taxonomy (GTDB): domain Bacteria; phylum Pseudomonadota; class Gammaproteobacteria; order Methylococcales; family Cycloclasticaceae; genus Cycloclasticus. The sequence goes on from JAHRWG010000225.1 coordinate 34, forward strand.
CATGATCAGTGCCTTATCAGTAAAGAGCAAATTAGTTCTTTTTTAGGAAGCCAGAAAATCCCACTGGGATGGTTAGAGATAATTCAGAAGTTAGGCGTTAAAAGTAAAAAAGAGAAGAAGCACCTGTCGGGACATCTTTCAGCCATGTTACGTTCGGGTGAGTTATTGTTTAACCGTAAAGAACAATACTGCTTGGTTCAACAGAGTGACCTAGAAACCGGTGTAGTTATCGGGCATGCAGATGGGTTCGGGTTTTTAAAGCGTGATGCAGGTGGTGATGATTTATTTATTCCACCACATGAAATGCGAAGTTTGCTCAATGGTGACCGTGTCGTGGTTAGTCATGGAAACACCAACCGACAGGGAAAGGTTGAGGCACGTATTGTTGAGGTGCTTGAACGCAAAGTCAAAGTTGTTGTGGGACGGTTTTTTAACGTCTCTGGGGTATTTCACTTAGAAGCTGAGAATAAACGAATTTTCCAACACATCTTTATTCCAGCGGATGCTACGTTAGGGGCAAAAGATGGCCAAATTGCGATGGTGGAAATTATTCACTACCCGTCATCTCGCACACAGGCTATAGGGAAAGTTATTGAGGTGATGGGCGACCATATGGCACCAGGGATGGAAATTGACATGGCCATCCGTTCTTATGATTTGCCTCATCAGTGGTCACAGGCAGCTCTAGATGAATCCCTAGAATTCCCCCTTAATGTTAAAGACGTTGATTTAAGCAATAGAAAAGACGTGCGGAAGCTGCCTTTTGTCACCATCGATGGTGCTGATGCAAGAGACTTTGATGATGCGGTTTTTTGTAAAAAAACGCAAAAAGGCTGGAAGTTGTATGTTGCCATAGCTGATGTCGCGCACTATGTTAGGCCGGGTACAGCGATTGATAAAGAAGCTTATGAGCGGGGTACTTCGGTCTACTTTCCAGAGCAAGTTATTCCCATGCTTCCAGAGGTGCTTTCAAATGGTTTATGTAGCTTAAACCCACATGTGGACCGACTCTGCATGGTGTGTGAAATGCGGATTGATGAACAGGGAGGAGTCGTCGCTACCAGTTTTTACCAGGGCCTTATGCACTCCCATGCTAGGCTGACTTACGATCAAGTGGGGGCAATATTTGATAAAACTGAACCATCATTATTGGAGGCGCATAAAAATTTATTGCCTCAGCTTAGTGAGCTTCAGCGTTTGTATAAATTACTTAAAAAGGCCGCTGATTTTAGGGGGAGTTTGGAATTTGATACAGTTGAAACACGTTTTGTTTTTGATGACTCGCGTAAAATAAAATCAATTGAGCCACTTGTTCGGCACGATGCACATCGGTTAATTGAAGTCTGTATGATTGCTGCTAATGCTGCGACAGCAAGGTTTTTAAAGAAGCATAAGATACCGAATTTATTACGTATTCACGATGGACCTAGTTTAGAACGGTTACTAAAGCTAAGAGACTTTCTGTCTGAATTAGGCTTAACGTTAGGCGGGGGTGAGTCACCCGAACCCTCTGACTACCGATTCTTAAGTGCTCAAATTAAGGGTCGCCCAGATGCGCACTTAATTGAAATGGTTATGTTGCGCTCTATGTCTCAAGCCATGTACAGTCCCGAACAAAAAGGGCACTTTGGTTTGGCCTTAGATCTTTATGCGCATTTCACCTCACCTATTCGTCGCTATCCAGACCTTCTAACGCACCGAGCCATTAAGCATGTTATCAGTGGTTTTCCATTACAGGATTTTAATTATTCAGAGCCTGATATGGTTCAGTTTGGTGAGCACAGCTCCCAGTGCAACCGCCGAGCTGATGAAGCAACAAGAGATGTAGAAGGGTGGTTAAAGTGTGAGTTTATGGCTGATAAGGTGGGTCAGGTCTTTGATGGCGTTATTTCATCAGTGACCTCGTTTGGTTTATTTGTTGAGCTGCAAGGTCTTAACATAGATGGCTTAGTCCATGTGACGGCCTTGGGTGATGACTATTACCACTTTGATCCAGTAAAGCATCGTTTACAAGGGGAGCGAACAAAACAAACCTACCGTTTGGGAGACGCCATACGGGTAAAACTAGTAAAGGTGAATTTAGACGATAAGAAAATTGATTTAGCCCTGCTAGAGAATAAGAGCAAAGGTAAAAAGAAATCCGTGAAACGAAAACGTAGGAAAAAACGCTAAATGGCAGAGTCACAAACTATTTATGGTATTCATGCTGTACAGGCCTTATTAACAAAAGGCCCCAGTCGAATTATTAATGCATGGGTCGACAAGCAACGTACAGACAGTAAGGTAAACCAGGTTAGAGAAGGATTTGAAGCACTTGGTCTGCATTATGAGTCTGTTGATAAAAAAACTTTAGAAAAACTTGCTTTCGGTGGGAATCACCAAGGTGTTGTGGTGGCAGCCAAATTACCTCAAGAGATGACTGAGGAGGCACTAAAGAAAAAGGTAGCAACCCGCGAAGGCGATGCATTCTATTTGGTGTTAGATCAAGTGACAGACCCGCATAATTTAGGGGCATGTATGAGAACTGCTTTAGCAGCAGGGGTGCAGGCTATTATTGTACCCAAAGATAATGCATGTAGGCTAAACGCAACTGTTTGTAAGGTAGCCAGTGGCGCTGCCGAGGTACTGCCTATTTATCGAGTAACAAACTTGTCGCGAACGCTTAAGTGGTTAAAGGCTGAAGGTGTATGGTTAACTGGAGCTGCGGGAGAGGCCATGCAAACAGTTTTTGATGCTAGCTTAACCGGCTCAGTAGCGATAGTGATGGGTGCTGAAGGTAAAGGGTTAAGGCTGTTAACCCAGAAACATTGTGATCAGCTCATTAAAATACCTATGTCTAAAGAGGTGGAGAGTTTAAATGTATCGGTCGCAACAGGCGTTATCCTATACGAAGTTGTCAGGCAAAATACCCTTAGGGTAAAGTAATGCTAACAATAGACCTTAATTATCATGGTTAGGGCTTTTATAATATCTTGATTTAGGGTGTTCATCGCTGTATAATCGCGCGTTCGAAATTATAGCTTTCAGAGATAAGCCATAATCCTTGCCTTACCTAATTTATAGGGAGGCTATTAATCCACAAGGGGAAAAATGAGACATTACGAAGTAGTATTTTTGGTTCATCCAGACCAAAGCGCGCAAGTTCCAGCCATGATTGAACGTTACAAGGCTAGCATCGAAGAATCTGAAGGTGTTGTGCACCGTATTGAAGACTGGGGCAGAAGGCAGCTTGCTTACCCAATCAATAAAATCCATAAAGCGCATTACACGTTGATGAATGTTGAGTGTAGTCAAGAGATGATAGACGAGCTTAAAAAGAGCTTTCAATTTAACGATGCTGTTATCAGAAACATGATTACACGTCGTGACACTGCAGAGGTTGAAGCAACACCACTTATCAAATCTAGCGATAAAGAAACAACAAAAGCAAAACCTTACGTGAAACCTGTTGAAAAAGCCGAAGAAACGGTTGCTGAGAAAACAGAAACGTCTACTACTGCTGAAACAGCAGCAGAATAATAAAATTTAAGGAATAGATATGGCATTTGATAAAGGTTTTAGACGTCCGCGTTATTGTCGCTTTACAGCAGAAAACGTTAAAGAAATAGATTACAAAGATTTAGATACATTAAAAGAATACATGACAGAATCTGGAAAAATAATACCAGCGCGTGTAACAGGGGTTAAAGCTAAATACCAACGTCAGTTAACGACAGCGATTAAAAAAGCACGCTTTCTTTCATTGATTCCATACTGCGACGCTCACGAAAAATAACTAACGGCATTTACTCGTTTTATTAAGCCTGAGTTATGAAAGCATTAGCATCATTTATTATGCAGGGTGGCCGACAAGCCACCATAGTGGTAGCAACAATGGCAATATTGTCGTTATTGTTACCACCTCTTGTTATTATTAGTGCTGCAGGTTTAAGCCTAGTAACATTAAGAGACGGCTGGCCAAATGGTCTTCGAGTATTAGTGGGCTCAACGGTTGCGACCAGTTTGATTGGTTATATCGTGCTGGGGAGTGCATTGGTCTCACTGAGTTATCTCTTAATGATATGGCTACCCGTTTTTGTTGTATCGCTGGTGCTTAGAGAAACAGGTGAGTTAAACAAGGCACTTGAGTGTTTGGTTGTTATAAGCATGCTAGCGGTAACAGCTGTTTATGGTTTTGTAGACAACCCTGCACAACATTGGGTAGAGGGTGTGCAAGGTGTGATTACGGTTCTAGCTGAGCAACAAGAGCTTTTGTTGACACAGGCTGAATTGGTAGCAGCGCTGGATGTGTGGTCTCACTACTTAACAGGTTTTGTTGTTGCAGGTGTGTCAGCAAGCATATTGTTAAGTTTACTGCTAGGAAGGTGGTGGCAAGGGTTGTTATTTAACCCTGGTGGTTTTAATAACGAGTTTAAGCGTTTTAGACTACTGCCTCGTGATGGTGTTTTTTTCGTCATACTTTTTGCCATAGCAATGCTGCTTGATGGGCAATTGGCGGAGTGGTTATGGAATTTGGATATACAGGTACTATTATTGTTTTCAATAGTTGGAGTATCTGTTGTTCACGTGATAGTTAAAAGTAAAGGTGGTAGTCAGTTTCTCATTTTTATTTTTTATGCAGCAGTTTTTTTTGTACCACATTTGATAGTGCCCTTAATTGTAATTGGT
>JAHRWG010000226.1 GCA_019090295.1 Cycloclasticus sp.
ATCAAGGCAAAATCAATTACAGCTTATCGTATGCAAGTTCTCCGGTGACTATCTAACCTCACATTACTCGATTATATTAGTTCGTATAATGTATATTATGTTAAATAATGCATATTATTAACATCTCCCACATGAACCTTTGACTTAGATCAGTTTATATTTATTAACTCGAAGTATGCTTAGTTACTAATATTAAGCCATTGAGCTTAATAAATATTTAAAAATAATTATAATGGGAGATACTTATGCCGAACAATGCTACAGGAGCACCATTTGAGTGGCCTGCAAAATACAATGAAGTACCTAAGGCTGTTTTCGAAATGGATGAATTATGGCCGCAAGAGTTAGAAAATATCTTTTATGGCGAAGAATGGCACCCTATTGTGCACCGTTCAGAAATTCCTAACCCAGGTGACTTTAAAGCGAGTGAATTAGGTGACATGCCAATTTTTGCTGTGCACGGAGAAGATGGAGCTATCCGTATTTTTCAAAACACCTGTACGCACCGCGGCACATCTATGGTGACAGAAAGCTCTGGCAATAAAAAAGAGTTAGAGTGCCCTTACCATCGTTGGTTATTTAACTTAGAAGGTGACCTTGTTGGTTGCCCTAATAGCCGAGAATTTACGCCTGACTTTGACATGAAGAACTTCTCTTTACCAAAGCTGCGTACAGAAGAATTTAATGGCTTATTTTTTGCAACCATGAGCGATAAAACACCTGCGTTAAAAGATTATTTTGGGGCGGAATTCACTGAGCGTTTATCACGTGTTTTAGGTGGAGATGGCCGGTTAAAACTGGCAGGTTATCAAAAGGTTATTTACGATTGTAACTGGAAAGCCTATTGTGATAATGATGGCTACCATGCTCCTCTCCTTCATAAAGCCTTTGCTATGCTCAATTGGCAAGGAGGAAAAGGATCACAAAATGTTACCCTTAATGGTCATTTGTCGTTTGAATCAGAGTTAACGATGCCCGATCAAGTTGATGCCTTAAAAGATGGGTCCATTCTGGACTTTAAAGGCACAAGTACGTCAACAGGTTCTTTGGTATTGATGTCGTTTCCATTAACTGTTTTTACAAAACACCTAGACATGTTAAATATTCGCTATGCATACCCTAAAGGCCCTAAGGGTATAGAGGTTCATTATGCTTATTTTTCACATGAAGATGATGACGATGAAATGGTTAAGCATCGGATTCGCCAAGGCAGTAACTTATTAGGCCCATGTGGGTTAATAAGCATGGAAGATGCTTCCATTTTTTCACGGATAGATAAAGGCAATAAAACACCTGGTAACGCAATATTTCAAAAAGGTGTGAAGAATGAATTTGAGCTTCCTTTAAACGTGGCGCAGAATGATGAATCTGGGAATTTACCTCGATGGGAACATTATAGAAAAGTTATGGGTATTAAGAGGGCTACGTCATGAGCAACATAACACCAAGTATTATCCACAGTATTGAGGCCATCAACCGCGACTACATTTGTGCGCTGGATAAATTGGATATGCCTGCTTGGCTAGGTTGTTTTAGTCAGCAAGGAACGTATACTTTTATATCAGAAGAAAATGACCGTAGAGGCTTTCCTATTGCATTTATGTTGGATGATTGCTACGAGCGCTTACAGGATCGTGTCACTCAGGTTTTGGAGATTCAAGATGATTCTACGGAACACTATACAACAAGACACTTTACGCAATTAACATCGGTGAAAGAGTTGGGTGATAATCGTTACCAAGCTCATTTCAATTATTCTGTTTACTACACTCAAAAAGATACCAATTTATCAAACCTACTCTGTGTGGGCCGGTATGAAGATATTGTGTCTATCAAGAATGAAAAAGGGATTTTTGAGCAGCGAAAAGCAGTAACAGATACCAATGTAATACCCAGGTATATTGCTTACCCAATTTAGTTTGTTTTAAACCGTCTATAGAAGATTTCCTTTTATAGGCGGTTTCAATGAGTAGCCTTTTCCTTAATTTTGCTTTAAAAAAACAGGGTATTCAACCACTCCCCCTATCAGCGGAATGCTGACGGATATCACTTCACCTGAGTCCGAATAATTCAATAGCGGTAAAATGGGGTCAATATTCACAGATTTGTTAGCAACCTCAAATAATGCCTCAATAGTTGAAAACTCGGCTAAGCGTTTGAGCTGCACATGAGTGACCGGCATTAACTTTATTTGTTTCCTTTCATATCGGTCGATAATATCCTGTGAAGATGCCCAACAAGATGAGTTCATTTCCTGCTCATTATGAATAAGTTCTTGATGACCGCTATAACGTGCTAAAAAAAATCGCGTATCAAACCGAATAGGTGCGCCTTCAGGGGTAATCCAATGGTCATAAAAAATTAGACCGTTTAGGTCTATTTTTACACCTAATTCCTTTAGAAGCACGTCTAAAGAGATGACTCCATTTTGAAAGTTTTCGCGCTGTTTAGATCCAATCACTTTATCACCCATACTGGTTGAAACCAATATCCCTGATTCTTCTAAAGTTTCTCTAACAGCGGCTGTTTTATACTGTCTAAGGGCTTTATGTTGAGTGCTTTCTTGTTCATGAATACCATTAATAAAATGGTCCGTGTCAAGCTGGCCATCCGATTCTTCAACAACTCCACCTGGAAAAACATAAGCACCAGCTGCAAATTTTGAGCTAGCCGAGCGTCTTAGCATGCAAACCTCTATGCCTGTTGATGAATCTCTAACGAGAATAATAGCGGAAGCCTGCCTTAACATTTCAATGCTCTCATAATATAAAAAGTCACAAACAGGTGGTTAAACACTGATAAAATAACAACCTGTCTCTTATACACATCTGACGCTGCCGACGAACTCTAGGG
>JAHRWG010000227.1 GCA_019090295.1 Cycloclasticus sp.
ATCAAGGCAAAATCAATTACAGCTTATCGTATGCAAGTTCTCCGGTGACTATCTAACCTCACATTACTCGATTATATTAGTTCGTATAATGGTGTCGAGCATTATGTAACTAAGCCCTAGTGGATAATATTTTCCGCTGGGGCTTTTTTGCATAATCTCTGTTATACGGATTTTTTTATTGACTGCGGTCGAATTGAATAACTTATGCACATATGCATAGGCGACTTGAATCGTTCACGATTAATTCAAGTCAAGCCTGTGTAGATGTGTGTAAGTTAGTTATTCAATGACTCATTTGCGTTAGTTCAAGGCACACGGGCTTCAGCTCGTGTGGTTTGAACTAAGGGTATTGGGTTGTTTTACTTTAAAACCTTTTCAGTTTTACCCATTATTGGTTTCATTTTAAAGAACCCGCTGTCTTTTGTAATGCTATCGTAGGCAATGGCTTTCGAGTAATTGTCTATTAGTTTGATGATTACTCGTTGATCCTCTTCAGGCAAGACCATTATTCTTTCAAACTGTGTTTTTAATAATGTTGGCATACTAGATATGCCTTCATCACTCAATAATGCATCAGCTGTGCATTCGAGTGAATTCATTAATTTATACAAACTCGACAATTTTGGATCTGTTGCGTCTCTCTCAAGTCTTGAGATTAGATTTAAGCCAAGTTTTGACTCTTTTGCTAGCTCTCCCTGAGTTAGCCCTTTATCGCGCCTTAATCGCTTTATATTGTTCCCTATAGACATATTTAACCCACTTAATTAATCATGAGTGATGATTATATACCCTATAAATTAATTAATTAGCTTGAACTAGCCCTTCATGATGTGTAGATTGATTGCCTATGGCTATTGACACATTATTTAAAAACAAACGGAAGGGGTTAGTAATACCTTCCTTTTGTGCCATTTTGGCAGTAATTAGTAAAAAACAAGAGATTAAAAAAACACATGATTGATATGTTTTCAGGTTCTTTGCCTTGCTTACATCCACCCCTTAATACCGGGCGGATAATTTGCATTGATCCTGATGGCCAACAAGAATGGGAATCCCCTAAAAGATTGGTCGTTGCTGGCTCACATGATTCAAATTTTAGGGTTTCAAGTGATGGCTCAGATGGGCAGGGTAGAGCGACTCATTTAAGATTTTCTGGTAATCCAGCTAAGTTTCTACAAGGCCATAATGTTTTTGGTTCTGACGACCTTGTTTCTTTAATGAATGACTCATATAAAAAAGTCACTCGATCATTAGGCTTAATCCCAACGCTACAAAATTATAAAGATGTTGAAAATGGTCATTACAACGTCACATCAATAGACATTAATTATTCCTATGAACTTCGTTCTCGTGCTGATGTTTTAGCCTGGATACGAGCCGCTGAATTTAAGTCGAAAACACGGCATGGAAGACCATCAACTAAAGGGGGGACAATCTACTGGGGTAAAAACTCTAAGCGTTGGGCATTAAAAGCCTATTCAAAGGGTGAAGAGATTACAGCAGGTAAGGGTCATAAATTACCTGCACCGCTACTTGATACGCCTCTATCTTCATGGGCAGATAATAAGCTAAGAATTGAGCTGCGCTTGCTCTCAAAAGAACTCGATAATTTAAACTTAAAAACAGCAAATAAAATAGATCCTCATACAGTAAAAAATACATTTAATGAATATATAAAGAGGTTACAAATGACTGAACAAATCACATTATCAGATGAAAAATTAAACTCACTTCCTCAACGCTTAAGATCCACTTACATCCTTTGGAGAGATGGTTATGACTTACGCTCTGACTGTTCACCTAGAACTTATTACAGGCATAGAAAAGAACTGTTAGAGCATGGTATTGATATAGCTTTAAGGAGTGATGACACTAAAAAATCTAACGTTATTCCACTTATTCAAGTACTTGAAGCAACACCAGCATCAATACCCAATTGGGCATACTCAGACAACCTTATTCATCAATCAGCTGCTGCAAACTACTAGGAGAAACCATGCTTAATGAATTCACAAAACAAGACTTATTAACGCTTTTCGACCAGACCGTTAAGGTTAAAAAAACACTTTATTTTGAGGCTGAAAACCTCAAATTTCCTATTATCAAAGCGGGTGCCGTTGCGCGTATTTGCTTGATTGAAGATATTGATGATAAAAAATCAGTGCTCATTATGATTGATGACCAATTACAAGCTTTTGATCGAGCCATGTTTGATTATCATCTTGAAGTGGTTGAACCGTGTGTTATTAATACGGATGACTAACGATGCAGGTTCTTTGTAGTGTTCACAATGTTCGCCATTTTAACGGTGAAAAGCTAAAAGCCGAGGTTTCTTTAATTGTTGAAGAGCCAGACATGATTATCCGGTTGCGTTTATATGATGCTCACGAACAACAGGGCATTATTTCCATCTTTGAAAAACACAAAGGCAAACAACTTAAAGTACCTTTAGACGTGTCTTTGTATCAAGGCAAAATCAATTACAGCTTATCGTATGCAAGTTCTCCGGTGACTATCTAACCTCACATTACTCGATTATATTAGTTCGTATAATG
>JAHRWG010000228.1 GCA_019090295.1 Cycloclasticus sp.
ATGCGACGAGTGATTTCAAATTACGAGTTTTTTAGTGATACGGATGATAAATTTAGGGTAGAAGCTAACTTCTATTTGCCTGAATACTCTATTCAGTCCACACATAGCTTTAGAATTTGGTCTGGGCGATATACCTACGTTGTTAGTAGAAAAGGCGATAGCTTCCAAATACACAGTAAAAAAATTGTATTAGTGAATGCGGAAGAGCCAATATCAACCTTGTCTTTTCTGATTTAGCCTATGAAGAGGAACCCCTTATCGGCTGTTATTGGGCTGGGAATGACGGAGCTACGGCGTGATTATACGGTTGCGTCATGGCAACTGGCGGTAGAAGCTATTGGGCTAGCCATTGATGATGCAGGGTTAACGCATCAAGATATTGATGGGCTGCTCATTAACAAAAGCCCAATAGAAGACTTGTCTGCGTTACCCATGGACTTGCAGGACTATGCGGGCTTAAGCCGCTTAAACTTACTGAATGTAGTTGAAGCAGAAGGTAGCTCCATGGTGCAAACCTTGCAGCAAGCAACAATGGCTATTCAATCAGGTTTAGCGAAAAAAATTGTGTGCGTGTTTGCAGATACTCCGCTAAGACCTGATATTTCAGCGGCCGAGTCTTTTGCCATTGCAATGCCAATGATGGGGCAGACTGGAATAGAAGTAGCCAATGGGTTTTACAGTGCGATTGCTGCTTATGCCATGGCCGCTCAGCGTTACTTAGCCGTTTATGACCGGACAACCGATGACTTTGCAGCCGTGGCGATAGCCAATAGGCAGTGGGCCATGCTAAATCCATTAGCAAAAATACGTAAACCGATGACATTAGAGGACCACCATGCATCACCATGGTTGGTGGAACCTCTACGAATGCTCGATTGTGCTTACCCTGTTAATGGTTCGATTGCCGTTGTTGTTAGTGAAGCCAGCGTTGCTAAGGATCACCCACAGCCTGCGGCATACATTTACGGTATGGGGCAGGGGCATGCTGGCAATATTAATAGGCGAGGTTTTCAGCCAGAAATTGAAACAGGCGCACGGTTGGCCGGTGAAACAGCGTATAAAATGGCCGGCATTACCGCGAGTGATATTAATGCGTGTGAGTTTTATGACGCATTTAGCATTTCAACCTTGGTTAACCTTGAAATGTATGGTTTCTGTTTACCAGGCAAAGCCGGTGAGTTTATTGCTGACAATGGTATAGGTCCCGGTGGAAAACTGCCAGTTAATACAGGAGGCGGTCATTTGTCATCCTACTATATGCAAGGGGCGACACCCGTTTCAGAAGCGATTATGCAGTTACGTAATAAGGCTGGTGAGCGGCAACTTAGCCAACTAGATAATATGTTAGTAACCGGTTATGGCGGCAGAATGCAATTTCACGCCGCTTTAATTATGGGCCAATAGAGGGCATTATGGAATATCCAAAAGAAGGCGTTATTTGGCCGGTGGTACCGGATGTTGCTAAGCCCTTTTACAAAGGCATGCAGCAGCATAAAGTATTGATTCAGCAATGCCTCGCCTGCAAAACATTTCAAGCGCCGGGGCGCATTACCTGTGATCATTGTGGAAGCAATCAACTTGAATGGGTTGAAGCAAAAGGCACAGGCACTATTTATAGTTATGTTGTCTTTCACCGAAGCTTTCACCCTTACTATGATGACAAAGTGCCTTACACAGTGGCATTGGTTGAGTTAGACGAGGGGCCACGTGTGATGGGGCATATAGAAACAAATTCTGGTCAAGAGTATAACGTTGGTTCGTCCGTTAGGGCCTGCTATAAAACGATAGATAAAAATGAACTCTTGTACTTTCAGGTAACGGATGGAGATAAATCATGACAGCGCTAGTAAGAGATTTTTTAGTTCGAGCGGCGAAAGCGATGCCCAAAAAAATTGCTTTTTATGAAGGTGAGCGGGCCATTACTTGGCAAGACCTGAATAGGCGCTCCGACCTGTTTGCTAAGGCCTTGCAAGATAAAGGGGTTAGCAAAGGGGATGTGGTGGCTATATTGTCACACGAACACATAGAAGTGTATGAGCATTTCCATAGTTGTTTGAAACTTGGCACCCCTAGGGTCGGTATCAACTGGCGCTTCTCACCGAAAGAAATGTTACATGTGATCCACGATTCAGAAACACGAGTGATCATGGTTCAAGCAAACTGCGTAGACTTAATGGGGCACCTGCCAAAGCAGCTTATTGAGGAAGGCGTTATTTTAATTGGTTATGGTGGTGAACATTCGCTCCCTTACGATTACGAAACTCTGTTAGCCGCAAGTGATGGGCTGGTTGATAGCCCTGCTATTGATGGGCACGATATGGCTGCGTTAAGTTATACCTCAGGAACAACAGGCTCACCTAAAGGCGTTATGTTATCTCAGCTTGGGTTAAGGGAAGCGATGATAAACACGGTGCTAAATATGGGTCTAACCCCAAGTGATGTTTGGTATGCGCCGACATCATCAGCATGGATAACCTTTGTACTTATTACCATGAACAGTGTTAATGGTATGACGGTGGTTCTACCCGAGGGCGATTTTGAGGTACAGCGCTACTTTAACGATATTAATCGCTTTAAAGTAACGGTAACAATTATGGTGCCGATTATGATGCGCCGTTTAATTGAAACCATGCAAAAAGATAAAGTAGAGTTGCCAACGGTTAGGCTTATAACCTATGGCTCTTCACCGACAACACCACAATTGATACGTAAAGCGGCTGAGGTGTTTAAGTGTGACTTGGCGCAAATGTATGGCGTGACTGAAACAACAGGCGGCTGGATTAGCATTATGCCGCCTGAAGA
>JAHRWG010000229.1 GCA_019090295.1 Cycloclasticus sp.
GCGTCAATCATCTTACTATCGTGTATTTTTTAAAGACGTTTGGGTTTATATACTATAAAATTCAGCGCTTAAATTAAGCATCAATTCTAAGGTTTTAAAGTCATGAACGAAACAACTCCAGACGCGACCCCCAGTAATTTTATACGTCATATTATTGATGCAGATATTGAATCGGGTAAACACCAGCAGGTCATCACCCGTTTTCCTCCAGAGCCAAATGGCTACCTACATATTGGCCATGCGAAATCAATTTGTCTAAATTTTGGTATTGCAAACGACTATGACCCAGCTACTTGCCATTTACGTTTTGATGATACAAACCCAGGTAAGGAAAAGGAGGAGTATATAACCGCCATCAAGGAAGATGTTAGTTGGCTGGGTTTCAACTGGGGAGAAGAGCTTTATCATACCTCTGATTATTTCGACCAACTGTACGCTTACGCACAGCAATTAATAAAGCAAGGTAAAGCCTATGTTGATAGCTTATCTGCTGATGAGATTAGGCAGTACAGAGGTAACCTAACCGAGGCGGGTGAAAATAGTCCATTCAGAGAGCGTAGCGTTGAAGAAAACCTAGATTTATTGGAGAAAATGAAGCAGGGGGGGTGTGCAGAAGGTGAGCATTTACTTCGAGCTAAAATTGATATGGCATCCGCTAATATTAATATGCGTGACCCTGCTATTTACCGTATTAAACATATGGCGCACCCAGTGACGGGAGATACGTGGCATATTTACCCGATGTATGACTTTGCACATTGTGTTTCTGATGCAATTGAAGGGATAACGCATTCATTGTGTACTCTAGAGTTTGAAGATCATCGCCCGTTATATGATTGGTTCCTTGACCAATTAGGCACGCCAGCTCACCCTCAGCAAATAGAATTTTCACGCTTAAACCTGAATTACACGGTAATGAGTAAACGCAAGCTGCATGAGTTGGTTGAGGGCGGTTTTGTTAATGGTTGGGATGACCCACGATTACCAACATTAAGTGGTCTGCGCCGAAGGGGATACACGGCCAGCGCCATTCGTGATTTCTGTTCACGGATTGGTGTGACAAAAAAAGACAATATTATCGAAATGAGCGTGTTGGAAAACTCACTGCGTGAGGATCTTGACGCTAAGGCACCAAGAGCATTAGCTGTACTAGACCCAATAAAACTGATTATTGATAACTACCCAGCTGATCAAGAAGAGATGTTAGATGGTGTCAATCACCCTAAAAAACCAGAAGCAGGTAAGCGTCCTATTCCATTTGCTAAAGAGCTATACATTGAGCGAAGTGATTTTATGGAAGACGCCCCTAAAAAGTTCTTTCGTTTATCACAGGGGAGAGAAGTTAGGCTGCGGTTTGCCTACTATGTTACCTGCACCCACGTCGTTAAAGATGAGCAAGGTGAGGTCGCAGAAGTTCATTGCACCTATGATCCCGCAACTAGGGGCGGTAAATCCGAGGATGGTCGAAAAGTAAAAGGCACTATTCACTGGGTGTCCGTTAAGCATGCGGTTAATGCAGAAGTTAGACTATATGACCGATTATTTAGCATTCCTGCACCAGCAGCCGAAAAAGAGAAAGACTATAAAGACTTTATTAATGCAGACTCTATAAAAGTTCTTAAGAACTGTCAGTTAGAGGCATCGCTAGGGGCCGCAAGTACAAATGCCTACCAATTTGAACGCCAAGGGTACTTTTGTTTAGACAGTGTCGATTCTCGTTCAGATAAGCTAGTTTTTAATCGAGTGGTTAGTTTGCGAGACTCATGGGGCAATAAAAAATAGTACAGTCAACAACCGTAAACATAGACGAAGGGAAATTAAACAATGAATGTTATAGAAGCAATACAGCAACGCCGCTCAATTAAACACTTTGATCCAGAACACGTGATGAGTGACGACGTAAAACAACAAATTTTAAACTTAGCCGCCTTATCACCAACAGCCTTTAACCTTCAGCACTGGCGGCTTGTACAAATTGAGGATGTCGCACTTAGACAGACCATTAAAGAACTGGCGTGGGGGCAATCGCAAGTAACCGATGCATCCATGTTATTGGTTCTTTGTGCAGACGTTAAAGCGTGGAAAAAGAACCCTGAGCGTTATTGGGTAAATGCACCAAAAGAATCCCAAGAGCGTATATTGCCAGCCATACAAGCTTATTATGAAGGGGATGAGCAAACGCAACGGGATGAAGCGATGCGTTCGTGCGGCATGGTGGCGCAAACGTTAATGCTAACAGTTAAGTCACTCGGTTACGATACCTGCCCAATGGTAGGGTTTGATTTTAAAGCAGTAGGCGAGCAAATTAATTTGCCAGAAGACCATGTTGTTAGCATGATGTTAGCAATAGGTAAAGGCGTTCAAAGCGCTAAGCCACGTTCCGGGCCACTGCCTTTAAAAGAGGTGTTGATAACAAACCGCTTTTAGCTTAATTAACTAGCTGAAAGGTTGAATGTTAACCGTTTGACCTTTTTCAATGGGACCACTTTGCTGGTCTAACAGAATAAAGCAGTTAGCCTTTGACATAGAGCTTAATAGGTGTGAACCCTGATGACTTATCGGGGTGACACTTAAACCCTGTTGGGTATTCTTTACAATGCCTCGTTGAAACTCCATTCGCCCAGGCTGTTTGTTAATGGTCTCTGTCGTAATGGCCGGTAATGTCAGTGTATTGCTAAGCTTCTGTTGCCCCATCATTTTTTGTAAGGCAGGTAATAC
>JAHRWG010000230.1 GCA_019090295.1 Cycloclasticus sp.
AAGTGTCTACAAAGCATGCAAATTTTATTTTAAATACTGGGCATGCAACAGCGAGTGATATTGAACAATTAATGAACCACGTGAAAAAGGCAGTCTTAGAACAACATGGCGTGGAACTGGAAACCGAAGTGCGAGTCATCGGTGAGGTGAAGGGTTAATGACAATGCATAAAGACCCTACTATGTTCGGTAAAGTTGCTGTGATGATGGGCGGTGATGCTGCAGAACGTGATATCTCTTTGTTGAGTGGTCGTGCTGTTTTACAAGCCTTGCAAGATCAAGGCGTGGATGCTATCGAATTTGACCCTAAAACACAGCCGTTGGAACAGTTAAAGGTGTTGGCGGTAGATCGTGTGTTTAACATGGTCCATGGTCGCGGTGGGGAAGATGGCTTATTACAAGGCGCGTTAGAGTTGGCAGGTATTCCATATACCGGCAGTGGCGTTTTAGGGTCCGCACTGGGCATGGATAAATTGCGTACAAAAATGTGCTGGTTGGGTGCTGGTATTCCTACCCCAGCATGGCGAATATTAACGGGCAATGCCAGCGTTGAAGGTTGCGCAGAAGCGCTTGGTTTTCCGTTAATGGTTAAACCGGCCCTAGAAGGGTCAAGCCTGGGCATGGCAAAGGCCGATAATTTAGAAGAGTTGCATCAAGCGTATAAAGTAGCAGCAACGTTTGGTTGCGATGTTTTAGCAGAACAGTGGGTACAGGGTGCAGAATATACCGTAGCAATATTAGAGGGCGTAGCCTTACCAATTATTCGTTTAGAAACACCCAATAGTTTCTACGATTATGCAGCCAAGTATCAAGCAAACACGACTCAATACCACTGCCCATGTGGTTTAGCTGTAGAACAAGAGGAGCAGTTTCAAGCACTCGCGTTAAAGGCATTTAATGTACTGGGCGGCTCAGCATGGGGCCGTGTTGACTTTATGTTAGATGAAAATAAAGCCCCGCAATTATTAGAAATTAACACAGTGCCAGGGATGACAGCGCATAGTTTGGTGCCAATGGCGGCAAAACAAGCGGGCATAAACTTTGAAAGCTTAGTTTGGACAATTTTAGAAACGAGCCTTTGGCCGCAAAGGGCGGCATCATGAGGGCAAAAATCTTGGATGGTGCTCTATCGTATAAATGGCTTATTAAACGCGTATTAATACTATTAATTCTATGTGTTTTCGTCTGGCAAGCACAGCGCTGGCTAGTGCATCCAACTACATTGCCCATTAAGCAGGTGCGAATTGAAGGTGAGTTTAAGCATTTATCAACAGAGACTGTTTCTGACACATTAACAGGGCAAATGAAGGGAAGTTATTTCGGTGTGGATAGCAATGCGATGGTCCAACGGTTAGGGCAACTACCTTGGGTGCAAGATGTGAATATCAGGCGTGTATGGCCAGACTTGTTGGTTGTGTCCATTCACGAAAAAACCCCCGTTGCTCGTTGGAATAAGACAGAATTATTGAACACGGATGGACAGCCTTTTAGGGTGAAAATCAGTGGTGATTTATCACACTTACCGCAGTTAATGGGCTCGAATAAAGCCAGTCATTTGGTTTTAACACAATGCCAGCGTATTAATGCGTCTTTGGACGAGTTGGGGTTAAAAATAACAACACTCAACTTAGCTCAGCATGGAAGTTGGACGGCCAGCTTAAATAACGGGATGACAGTTCACGCAGGTAAGCAATTACCCAATAGTCGAATTGGACACTCATTAGCAATCCTAGGCTCGCTCAATAATGACATCCTAGAAAGTATCGAAAGTATGGACTTGAGATACCCGAATGGGGTGTCTGTAAAATGGAAAAAAAACCAGCAACCGAGCCAATTAAAATTACTATCCGTCGCGTTAAATATGAATAACAACCAGCAAACGAGCAGTTAATAAAATGAAGAAAAATAGTGATAAAAACTTAATTGTTGGACTAGATATAGGCACATCTAAGGTCGCCGCTATTGTGGGTGAGGTGACGCCAGATGGGACAATTGATGTGATCGGGATAGGGTCTAACCGCTCGCGTGGTTTGAAAAAAGGTGTGGTTGTTAACTTAGAATCTACGGTGCACTCTATTCAGCGTGCGGTAGAAGAAGCAGAATTGATGGCTGGTTGTCAAATCAACTCAGTTTACGTGGGTATAGCAGGGAGTCATATAAGTAGCCTGAACTCAAATGGTGTGGTAGCTATACGTGAAAATGAAGTAATTCAGTCAGACATTGAGAGAGTGATTGACTCAGCAAGGGCGGTGGCTATTCCTGCAGACCAGAAGATACTTCATATTATGCCGCAGGAATTTATAATTGATGGCCAAGAAGGCATCAAAGAGCCTGTTGGAATGGCCGGTATCCGTCTAGAAGCAAAAGTTCATATTGTGACCGGTGCGGTGAGTGCAGCACAAAATATCATCAAGTGTGTGCGCCGCTGTGGTTTGGAAGTTGACGATATTATTCTAGAACAACTGGCATCAAGCAGCTCGGTATTAATGGATGATGAAAAAGAACTGGGCGTCTGCTTAGTTGATATTGGAGGTGGAACCGCCGATATAGCCGTTTTTTGTGACGGGTTTATTCGTCACACAGCCGTTATCCCAATTGCTGGTGATCAAGTAACAAATGATATAGCTGTGGCTTTACGAACACCTACACAATCAGCAGATGATATTAAATTAAAGTATGCCTGTGCACTGACTCAGTTGGTGCAGCAAGATGAAATGATTGATGTGCCAAGCATTGGTGATCGTCCAACAAGAAAAATTTCACGGGCTAACTTGGCTGAAATAATAGAGCCACGCTATGAGGAATTGATGATGCTTATTCAGGCAGAGTTGAGACGTAGCGGATATGAAGACTTAGTCGCAGCAGGTGTCGTGTTAACAGGTGGTAGCGCAAAAGTTGAAGGACTAGTTGAGCTGGCCGAAGAAGTCTTTCATATGCCAGTGCGCTTAGGGGCGCCACAATATGTGTCGGGGTTAAGCGATGTCGTCAGAAACCCCATTTATGCAACTGGGGTTGGCTTACTGTTATTTGGTCAACAAAATAGAGTAGTGCATGGAGGGGAAGACCGAGGTAATTTCCATGCGATGTGGGAAAAGATGAAGAGTTGGTTTCAGGGTAATTTTTAGTCGTAAGTATTATTTAATAAATTAAAGTAAAAAAATAAGGGGAAAATCATGTTTGAATTAATGGATGCACATTCGCAAAACGCAGTCATAAAAGTTATTGGTGTTGGTGGCGGTGGTGGTAATGCAGTTAATCATATGCTAACTAGCGAAATTGATGGAGTAGAGTTTATTTGTGCCAATACTGACGCACAAGCACTTAAAAATTCATCAGCTAAAACAGTTTTACAATTAGGGCACAATCACACGAAAGGCCTAGGAGCGGGTGCTAACCCAGATGTTGGTCGTCAAGCGGCATTAGAAGACAGAGAGCGTATTCAAGAAGTTCTAACGGGTGCGGATATGGTATTTATTACCGCAGGAATGGGTGGTGGTACCGGAACAGGCGCAGCGCCAATCGTGGCTGAAATTGCAAAAGAAATGGGCATCTTAACGGTAGCTGTTGTGACTAAGCCGTTTCCATTTGAAGGTAAAAAGCGCTTGTTAATAGCTGATAATGGGATTGTAGAGTTGGGTCATCATGTTGATTCGCTGATTACTATTCCCAATGAAAAGCTATTGCATGTATTAGGCAAAGAAATGAGCCTGTTAAATGCGTTTAAAGCAGCTAATGATGTTTTATTAGGGGCGGTACAAGGTATTGCCGAACTGATTACCCGGCCGGGTCTCATTAACGTGGATTTCGCCGATGTTAAAACAGTGATGTCAGAAATGGGTGATGCCATGATGGGAACAGGAAGTGCGCGAGGCGAAGGTCGAGCACGGGAAGCTGCTGAAGCTGCCATTCATAGCCCACTACTTGAAGATATTAATGTTCAAGGTGCGCGAGGCATATTGGTTAATATTACTGCGGGGCTAGATATGTCCATTGGTGAGTTTGAAGAAGTTGGTCAAGCGATCAGGGATTTTGCATCGGATGAAGCAAATGTTGTCGTCGGGACAGTGATTGACTCAGATTTGGCTGATGAAATGCGCGTGACCGTTGTAGCAACAGGGTTAAATCAGAAAAAAGCAGAGCCTCAAAACCCTGTTACTCCCATTATTCAAGTGACTAAAGAGCCTGTTAAGGTTATGAATTTGAAGGATGAAGACTTTGATATCCCAACCATTATGCGTGAAAAAACAACTGAGGATAGCGGTAAGAAAGTCGCGGCTATAGACGATAAAACATTGGATCCAGCTTATTTAGATATTCCTGCTTTTTTAAGGCGACAAGCGGACTAACGAAGAGGGTTGCCCTTGCTTCCCCCTTTGTGAGGGCGACCCTTAATAAAAACCCAAAGAACTGGGTTTTTATTAAATGCTTCGAATATGTTAATATGCCGCGAGAAAACGGATAAACAACTCAATAAAACTAGCTTGGAGTCTTTTAATGATTAAACAACGGACACTTAAAAATGTGATTCGTGCCACGGGTGTAGGCCTACATAGTGGTGAGAAAGTCTACCTAACGTTACGCCCTGCTGGTATTAACGAGGGAATTGTTTTTAGACGTGTTGACTTTGATGAACCGGTTATTATCCCTGCGAAAGCAGAAAATGTAGGGGATACCCAGCTCTCTACGACGCTCATTCAAGATGGTGTAAGAGTATCAACAGTAGAGCACTTATTGTCTGCCATTGCAGGTTTAGGTATTGATAATATCTTTATAGACCTGAGCGCAGCAGAAGTACCAATTATGGATGGAAGTGCCGGCCCCTTTGTGTTTTTACTTCAATCAGCAGGTATTGAAGAACAAAATGCCGCAAAACGTTATATTCGAATTAAAAAGGAAGTTCGGGTTTCTAGCGGTGATAAGTGGGCAAGTTTTGTGCCCTTTGAAGGGTTTAAGGTTGGTTTTAGTATTGAGTTTGAACACCCTGTTTTTAAATCACGCGTGCAAGAAGCCAGCATTGACTTCTCGTCAACATCATTTGTTAAAGAAATTAGCCGAGCACGAACTTTTGGCTTTATGAAAGATATTGAAACGTTGCGTCAGAGAAATCTTGCGCTGGGCGGTAGTATGGATAATGCCATCGTCATTGATGATTTTCGCGTGCTTAATGAAGATGGCTTGCGTTATGACGACGAATTTGTAAAACACAAGATTTTAGACGCTATTGGCGATCTGTACCTATTAGGACACAGTCTTATAGGTGAATTCAAAGGTCATAAGTCAGGACATGAGCTTAATAACCAACTGTTAAGAGAGCTTTTAACACAGGTTGATGCATGGGAAGAAGTAACGTTTGAAGAAAATGATGAGTTCCCTATTTCATATATAGAACCACTTGCAGCTCAAATTTAGGGTTTTATCGACGGTTTACTTAAGGCTCTAATTAATTTATTCATTGCGAGACTAAGTGAGTCCGACGAATCGGCTGGGTTAGCGTTAGATAAAACGTTAAGTGTGGCACGAGAGGGTGTATTAGGTAGCTTCAGCTGCTTGGTTGTTTGTGATGGGCGAACTTTAACCGTTAAAATGCGAACCTCATCCCCTAAATGCTCTGAGAGGGCTGCTAAAATAATCGAACGCATATAAAGTAATTTTGAGGCCCAAATTGAAGAGTCAGTTGAGAGCGTGGCCTTTTTAGACCGGACCGTCACATGCAAACAATGCTGAGCTAGGCCAGCGTTAAGAGATTCTTGAACGACCTGCAGAAGCTTTTGTTGAACAGATAATGCTTGTTGAATATGCTGTAAACCACTTAGCCGAGCGATATTGTGTTTGAATGGGCGTTTGAACATAATAAGAACAACAATCAATTAAATAATATGCAAATTATACTGCTAACAAAAGGCCAAAAGAAAACAGTTAACCTATCGTCACCTCAAATTAAAAAAGTGGCACTGATCAGCTTTTGTTGCTTAACCATAGCAGCGACGTTATTGACAACACTCTCACCGAGCGAGACAGATGATCCCTCCTCTGCTGCAATACTTTTAACAGAGCTAAGCCTTCAGCGTAATACTTTGAGTCGCATTCAGGAGAAAAACCAAAACACCTTAGATAGTGTCGCTATACGGGTCGGTCAAATGCAGGCTCAATTAACACGGTTAAATGCATTGGGCGAGCACTTAACCAAAAAATCAAAATTAAGCCAAACAGAATTTAACTTTAACGAACCTGTTGCCTTAGGTGGGATATCTTTAAGCAAGCACACTGAAAGCTTCTCTAGCGTTGAATTACTGCAAAATATAGAGACGTTAGATAGGGAGCTTGCCTTTCGAGGAAAGCAACTATCGCTACTTGAAGGCTTTTTAAGCAGTAAAGACTTAGCTCAGCAAATTAGACCAGCTGGCTTGCCCGTTGAGAAGGGTTGGCTATCGTCTTATTTTGGGTATAGGGCTGACCCATTTACAGGTAAGAGAGCTTTTCATCATGGTGTTGATATAGCGGGAAAAGAAGGTACCAATGTATTAGCAACTGCATCGGGTCTTGTGGTTTGGTCTGGTAAACGCAGTGGCTATGGACAGTTGGTCGAGATTGACCATGGCGATGGTTATATAACTCGTTATGGGCATAATAAAGAAATACTTGTTAATAAAGGCGATACGGTTAAACAAAATACAATTATCGCTAAAATGGGTTCTACTGGGCGCTCAACAGGGCCACATGTGCATTTTGAGGTATTACGGCACGGGAAAAAGGTCAACCCAAGAAAATACCTTTATAGTGCACGATACATAAATTGATGGTTCAAAATGCCAGTTCTGGCGCGATTTAAGGTATGATTCTGCCTTTCGTTTTTAATAAAAACACCGACGATGATATCCAATATTGTAAAAAAACTTTTTGGTAGCCGAAATGACCGGCTAGTTAAAGCTAAGCAGAAAACAGTTGATAAAATAAACAGCGTTGAGGCGAGTGTTCAAGGGTTAAGTGACGTCGACTTAAAAGAAAAAACTGCTGAATTTCGCTCACGCCTAGCCGATGGTGAAACGCTTGAGTCACTCATTCCAGAGGCTTTTTCTGTCGTAAGAGAAGCCAGTATCCGAACATTAGGTATGCGCCATTTCGATGTTCAAATGATTGGTGGAATGGTCCTTAATGATGGGCGAATTGCCGAAATGAAAACGGGTGAGGGTAAAACCTTAGTGGCTACCTTAGCGGCCTACCTAAATGCCTTATCTGGAAAGGGCGTACACCTGATTACTGTCAACGATTACTTAGCAGAGCGAGATGCTAAGTGGATGGGTCAGCTATTTAACTTTTTAGGCCTAACGACGGGTGTTATTGCTAACTCAATGAACCCAGATCAAAGGCGAGAAGCCTATGCGGCAGATATTACTTACGGAACCAACAATGAATTTGGTTTTGACTATCTACGCGACAATATGGCCTTTAGTAATGAGGATAAAGTACAACGTGGTTTGCACTATGCCATTATTGATGAAGTTGACTCAATTCTTATTGATGAAGCCAGAACACCGTTAATTATTTCTGGTCCAACTGAAGATAAAAGTGAACTCTATCTTCAACTCAATATCATTATCAAAGACTTAGGTATAGAGCTTGAAGGAAAAGAGGGCGACTATACAATTGATGAAAAAACCAAACAAGCCCATTTAACAGAGCTAGGTCACGAAAAAATTGAACAGCTTTTAACTAAAGCGGGTTTACTCAGTGAAAACGAAAGTTTATATGATGCAGGCAATATTGGCCTAATGCATCATGTTTACGCCGCTCTTCGTGCACAAGCGTTGTACCAAAAAGATGTCGACTATATTATTCAAGATGGTCAAGTTGTTATTGTTGATGAATTTACCGGTCGGACCATGCCTGGAAGACGTTGGGGCGAAGGTTTACATCAAGCAATAGAAGCTAAAGAAGGGACGGTTATTCAAAGTGAAAACCAAACCATGGCATCGATCACTTTTCAAAATTACTTCCGTATGTATGAAAAACTGTCTGGTATGACAGGAACAGCTGATACCGAGGCTTTTGAGTTTCAGCAAATTTATGCATTAGAAGTTATTGTTATTCCAACGCATCGGGGTATGGCACGGAATGACCAAGGTGATTTGGTTTATTTAACCTCAAAAGAAAAATACGATGCGGTGATTGCTGACATTGTAGATTGCCATAAAAGGCAACAGCCTGTGTTAGTTGGAACAACCTCTATCGAGGTGTCTGAATACTTATCCAAGAATTTGCTGGAAAAGAAAGTACCCCATGAAGTACTTAATGCGAAACAGCATGAAAGAGAAGCGCAGATTATTACTAATGCAGGCACATTAGGCGCTGTCACTATTGCCACCAATATGGCAGGCCGTGGAACAGATATTGTGCTGGGTGGAAAAAGTGAAGAAATAACGGAAGAGTGGGAACAAAAGCATTTAGCGGTCATTAACACAGGTGGCTTACGAGTTATAGGTACAGAACGACATGAGTCTAGGCGAATTGATAATCAGCTTAGAGGGCGTTCAGGGCGACAGGGCGACCCTGGAGCTAGTCGTTTTTACTTGTCGCTAGAAGATAATTTAATGCGAATTTTTGCCTCTGAGCGTGTATCGGGTTTAATGCAAAAGTTAGGGCTAGAGAACGGAGAGTCTATCGAGCATCCGTGGGTCAGTAAAGCGATTGAAAATGCACAGCGTAAAGTAGAAGGGCATAACTTCGATACACGAAAACAGTTATTACAATACGATGATGTTGCCAATGACCAACGCCGTGTTATTTACGAACAAAGAAATGACATTATGGATGCAGAGGATATTGCAGACATGATTAGCTCAATTCGTGACGACGTGGTGGCTCAATTAATTGCAGAATATATACCTGTGCAATCAATGGATGATCAATGGGATATTGATGGCTTACAAGTAGCGTTAGAAGATGAGTTTAATTGCAAACTAAATATCAATGATCATCTTAAGGATGATAGTCACTTAGATGAGGATGGAATCCACGAGCTGATTTTATCCGCCATCGGTAATGATTACGCCCAAAAAGAAACAGTGGCTGGAGTCGAGGTGGTGAGGCACTTTGAAAAATCCGTTATGCTGCAAACGCTTGATAGCTTATGGCGTGATCACTTAGGTGCTATGGACCACTTAAGGCAAGGGATTCATTTGCGCGGGTATGCACAAAAAGACCCTAAGCAGGAATACAAGCGAGAAGCATTTGAAATGTTTACCGCCATGTTAGATGCACTAAAACGTGAAGTTGTGATGGTTGTTACTAAAGTTCAGGTTCGTGCCGAAGAAGATGTTCAAGCCATCGATGAGCAGCGTCGTGTTAAGCAAGAAATGGAGTTTAAGCATGCAGAGGCAAACTCATTAGCGACTGAAAAGAAACAAGATAAAGAACAACCTTTTAAGCGTAGCAATAAAAAAGTGGGCCGTAATGACCCGTGCCCTTGTGGATCTGGTAAAAAGTTTAAACAATGCCATGGAAAGTTGCAGTAGGTTTAGGGGGCTAACATGTCATTTGCTCATGCCGGTACACTAGATTTACAAGCCATTAAAGGTATTCGTATTGGTACCGCATTGGCTGGTATTCGTCAAAATGAGCGAGACGATATAGTCGTTTTTGAACTGAGTGAGAAAACAAATTTAGCGGCCACCTTTACTAAAAATAAGTTCTGCGCAGCCCCTGTTATCGTTGCTAAAGAACACCTAGAAATAGATCAACCACGTTACCTTTTGATTAACTCTGGGAATGCTAACGCTGGGCTAGGAACACTTGGGGTAGACACTGCACAAAAAAGTTGTGAGGGCTTAGCTGCTTTAGCAGCAACAGAAAAATCTAGCGTATTACCCTTTTCAACGGGTGTTATTGGCGAACCGTTACCGCTGGATAAACTTTTAGCAGCATTACCGGCAGCACTCAAGTCGCTAAGTGGAAACAATTGGGATAAAGCCGCAAAAGGGATTTTAACCACTGATACATGTACAAAAGGTTGCACTCGTCAGCTTGAGATAGATGGGCAAACAGCAACGATAACGGGTATTGCAAAGGGTTCTGGCATGATCAAGCCGGATATGGCTACCATGCTTGCTTATATAGCAACAGACCTACCAATCAGTCAAGGTGTCTTACAAGGGCTGCTTAAACAAGCCGTCGATGTGTCGTTTAATAGCATTACAGTTGATGGAGACACCTCCACTAACGATGCAGCTATCTTAATGGCAACTAATGAATTGGACATTAAACCTATCAAGTCACCTGATGACCCAAGGTGCAATGCTATTTTGGCTGAACTGATCAATGTTTGCTGTTACCTAGCCGAGGCCATTGTAAAAGATGGTGAAGGCGCGACAAAGCTAATTAAAATCCAGGTGAATCATGCGGCTAACTTAGCTGATGCAAGAGAAGTAGCTTATACCGTGGCACATTCACCATTGGTTAAAACAGCTTTTTTTGCATCTGACCCTAATTGGGGGCGAATTTTAGCAGCTGTCGGCCGTGCCAACATTAAGCAGCTAAATGTTGATAATATATCTATATACTTGGCTGATACGTGTATTGTGAAAAATGGCATGCGTGATAACGCTTATACTGAAGAGCAAGGCCAAGCCGTTATGGATCAATACGAAATATTACTCACGATTGACCTTGCTGAAGGTGATGCGAGTACGACCATTTTGAGCTGTGATTTATCATATGATTACGTCAAAATTAATGCAGAATACCGTTCCTAGCACATAGCGAGCTTCGCGTATGGCTACCAAGCATCATGACAAACCTTTAAATGTTGTGGTTGCTGTTATCAAAAATGAGCAGGGTCAGGTGCTTATTAGTCAGCGAGCAAAGCATGCCCATCAAGGTGGGCTTTGGGAATTTCCAGGTGGAAAGGTCGAGCCAGCTGAAAGCTCGCAACAAGCCTTACGCCGTGAATTGTTAGAAGAAGTAAACATTAGCATACACTCTGCGAAGCCCCTGCTTAAAATCCACCACCATTACCCCGATCTTTTCGTGTGCCTAGATGTTTACTTGGTTACAAGCTACCAGGGTGAAGCGATGGGTATGGAGGGACAGGTCATAAAGTGGATTGATATAAACTGTTTGGAAGACCTAAAGTTTCCAACGGCCAATAAAGCCATTATAAAATCATTAATGCTGCCCCGCTATTACCCCATTGTCGATGAGAGTATCGGCGCACTAGATGATATGCTCGCACACTTAATGGCGCTTATTGAGCAAGGGTACAACATGATCCAATGGCGAGTTAAATCACTTGATACTAGAGCTTATAAAGCAATTACAGAAAAAGCATTAGTACTCTGTCACGAAAGAAAAGCCGTCTTGTTCTTAAATACATCGGTAGACATGGCGATGGCGTTGTCAGCGCAAGCCGTTCACTTAGACACGCAGACCATTAGAAACTTCTCGGGCGATCTCCCAGAAAACATGCTCTACGCCGCCTCCTGTCACAGTAGTGAGGAGATAAAGCAGGCACATGGTTTAGGTGTGTTGTTTGCAGTTTTGTCGCCGGTAAGCCGAACAAAATCACATCCAGAAGCGCGCCCACTGGGTTGGTCAACCTTTGCATCGATGGCAGACAAATTCGCAATGCCAATATTCGCCCTTGGTGGAATGAAGCCGACTGACTTAGAGACAGCCATGAGGAATAATGCTTGTGGTATATCAGGTATTCGAGGTTTTTTAACGAATAAAATTAATGGTTGAGTAGTTGATCATCAGCGATGGGGTAGGTGTCTTCGCCAGCAATGGTGTTCTTTTCGGATGCCCAATCGCCTAAATCGATTAACTTACAGCGCTCAGAGCAAAAAGGTTTAAAGTTTGAGCTGGCACTCCATATAACATCATGGTGACAGGTAGGGCATTTAACGTTGAATGTCATGGCGTTATAGTTGACAAATATGTAGGGTAAAATCAATATTACCCGTTACTTGGCTGGCTCTTTCAGTTTCACTGGGTTGCATAAAACGGACACTAAATCGGTGCTTACCACCGCTGATTTCTGCAAAAGCAAAAACACTGGTGGCAACCGAAACGCGAAGTAACTGAACAGCTTGACTAGAATTTAATGCTTGTTGATAAAAGCCTGATATCGCTGTTTTGATAATAGGGGCGGAACTAAAGCGGATAAATTGTAAAAGCAGCGCAATGGATTCCTTAATGGGGTGTAAATTTTCACTCCAATCATGAATTTGTTGACGACGGATTTCAACGGGCTGGTTAAGCCAAAAGTGATAAGACGGTAAATCAAAATCACATGTCCCGCCCGGAATACTGCTTCGTTGAGCTAAACTCTTTAATAGTTGAATGTTAGATGCTTGTTGATCAATTCGGCCTTCAAAGGCATTTAGTTTTTGGTTTAATAGCGTTAGTTGAGAAATACTTTCCTGTAACTTTTTTCTATCAACATGAGGGTTTTGAGTAAAAATAACTAAGCGTTTAATATGTCGCTCAATCTCTTTAGTAATTTCGTTTCTAAGGTCAGACCGGCCAGCAATACTTAAAATATCAAGCAGGCAGCCAAGTTCAGCCCTGTTTTGGTAAGGGGCGTCTTGCTGTGCAAAGTGCTGCATCTGAAAAAATAAATCCTCTAACCTAAGAAAGGTGCGGACTCGTTCACTAAGAGGCAGTTCGTAGGTAATTATTTCTGACACGCGGCGTAGATGTTGCGTTAAATGGCTATTTTGCAGGATATTTTCTATTTTTGCCAGCGCTCATTCGGCTGTAGTGCCGGTGAAGTTTTTCAACGTCTTCTTTTAAGTGGTCTAATGAACCGTCATTACAGATAAAATCATCAGTATTTTGCAGCCTAAACTCACGTGAACATTGGCTCTTCATAATAGCGTCAATGGTGCTTTTGCTAAGGTTGTCTCGTTTTTTGACACGTTTAATTTGAAGTGGCTCTGGGCAATCAATCACCAAAATACGCTCAACATTTACATGATGACCAGTTTCAAATAATAAAGGAATACTAAGAATGCCATAAGGGGCGCTCTCTAAGGTCAATGCATGGTGCATGGCTTTAAAAATGGGCGGGTGCATCATCTTTTCCAAGCTTGCTTTGGCAGTTGGATTATGAAAAATAAGTTGCCGTAAATAGGCTCGGTCAAGTGAACCATTGGCCGTTAAAACACCTGGGCCAAATGTATCAACGATAGCCGCTAAAGTTGGCTGGCCAGGCTGCACGATTGCATGTGCAATGTCATCAGCATCAATAACAGGAACAGACCATTCTTGAAAGAAACGTGTAACCGTTGATTTTCCACAACCAATCCCACCCGTTAAACCAACAACTAGCATAAGGTTATAAGCCAGAAAATCTTAGATACCAGTCATTAATTTTCAGCCCATAAAATAGAGCGATTAATGCAGCAAAGGATAAGTAGGGCCCAAAGGGTATGGCAAGGTTTTTATTGTGTCGTTTAAAGACGATCAGTAATATGCCAACCACTGCACCTGTCTCTTATACACA
>JAHRWG010000231.1 GCA_019090295.1 Cycloclasticus sp.
GCCGCCTGCTCAGTCGTCTCGCCCATTTCCATAAAACCTGCTGGCAAGGTCCAATACCCTTTCCGAGGGTTGATAGCACGTTTACACAATAAAACCTTATCGCCCCAAACGGGTATACAACCAGCAATAATTCGTGGGTTTTGGTAATGAATGATCCCACATGAATCGCATATATCGCGTAGTCGGCTATCCCCCGTGGGAACAGCTAGTTTTGTCTCAGCACCACATTGAGAGCAGAACTTCATTAAGTAATTAGGCAAGCATCTCGCCAATCAATTTATCTTCCCACTCAATTCTATTGGCTAGCTGTTCACCAACGTTTGATAGGTCTGTCGATAAGTCATGCACAATCATTGCTGGTGTAACTGACTGGTATTTATCATTAAAATCCAATACAACTTCCGTTGCTTTTGAAATCATAGGGTAAATCCGCTCAGCTGCATCAACAACCGATTTACGGCGTTCACTGCCATCAAGAATTCGTTGGTAAATACCAAAGTGTCCTAATGAGATATAGTCCACTGTCATTTGACAAAACTCTTGCAAAAGCTTCTCAATTGTTACCGCTTTTGGCGCATCCTCTATACCGGACACTTTACAATATAGCCCCCAAACCTGCTTTCTCTCTTCCAGCAGCTCACTAATTAAACTATTCGTGTTTGCCCGTACTACTCTCTCTTCCTTTTTGTCACCCGACATGCTGACCCTTCTTGTTAATTAGTTAATGCATACACTCTATGGCATTGGGGGCCTTTCGACAATATCTAATTACCGTTATATTCTTTTTACAAGGCCATTACGACCTGTTGTGACAATGGACAAGTTAAAACCTTTTTGAGGCATGTTATTAACAGCCTTTTTTTTGATAAATCAAGTGCTAACACCCAGTCTTTTCGTTACGATAAAGCACTATGAATGTAAAATTTATCGATACGCTAACGAAAGTTTCAAGTAATGATTGGCAACACGTATTCAATACGCTGTACCCCTTCACCCAATATTCGTTTCTATCTGCGCTTGAAGTAAGCGGCTGTACTCAAGCACCCACTGGCTGGCGCGCTCAACACATTATCGTCAAAGAAGGTGACAAAATACTGGCATTAATGCCCTGTTATATTAAGGATCATTCTTATGGTGAGTATGTCTTTGATTGGGCTTGGGCTGACGCTTATCACCAAAGCGGGCGTTCCTATTATCCAAAGCTTGTAACGGCCATTCCTTTCACTCCCTCGACGGGGCCAAGGTTAGCCTTTGATGCAAGCATTCAAACTGACGCTGAAAAAGTCGCTATCTTTAAGGCTATCAGCCTCGCCATCAGAAGCAAATTAAATGCCGAGAACCTATCAAGCTGGCATGCATTATTTCCTGATAACACTCAATCCATTCAATTACAGGCGTGTCAAGCTGAGCAACGTGTTGGCCTTCAATACCATTGGTTTAATAAATCTTACGTGTCTTTTGAAGACTTTCTCGCCCGCTTTAAATCAAGAAAGCGCAAAAATATTCGTAAAGAGCGAGCCGCTGTTCAAGGCCAAGGTATTTTAATGCAGCAACTTGATGGCGCTCAAATAACACCAGAAGCGATGACTACATTCTATCGTTTTTACCAAGCGACATATTTAAAACGTAGCGGCCATCATGGTTATCTAAACCAGCAGTTCTTTATGCTTATTTTAGCCAACATGGGCAATAGCCTTGTAATGGTTTGCGCTCTAAAAGATAAAAAAATGATTGCTGCAGCTCTTTTTTTTAAAGGCCAGGATAGTTTATATGGCCGTTATTGGGGCTGCGAACAGTCCTATGATTTCTTACATTTTGAAACTTGCTACTATCAAGGCATTGAATACTGCATTAACAACAACTTACAGCACTTTGATCCTGGCGCTCAAGGGGAGCACAAAATCCCTCGTGGGTTTGAGCCCATCAAAACGTTTTCTAACCATATTATTTCAAACACCGGTTTCAGAATGGCTATTAATAACTTCATCCAGCAAGAAAAGGCCCAAACAGAAACCAATCTATCACAGCTACGCACCTTGTTGCCTTTTAAAACGGAGCTTTAATGAACGCTAAAATAACCCAAATCATTGATCAAATTAAGCAGCTTGAAATTGAGTTAGAAGCACTTATTAGCACACAGCAAAAAAACTTAAACTATCGGTTTGATGGTGCGAAAATAAAAATTGAAGCCTCTTTACTAAAGCAACAGTTAGCCCTGAAAATTGGTGTTATTCCATGGCTAAAAATGAGTCGCCTACGCTCCTTGCTCTCCATCCCTTTTATTTACGGCATGGCTCTACCTCTTATGCTATTACACCTTAGCATCGAAATATATCAACTTGTTTGTTTTAAGTTATACAACATCCCACGAGTAAAACGTGCCGATTATTTTGTAGCCGATCGACACCAACTACCGTATTTAAATATTATTGAAAAGTTTAATTGCGCTTACTGCACTTATGGTAATGCTGTTATTGCTTACACTGCAGAAATTATTGCCCGAACGGAGCTGTATTGGTGTCCCATTAAACATGCCAGAAAAAAACTAGGCGAGCATAGGCACTATCACAAATTCATTGCTTTTGGTGAACACGATCAGTTCCATGAGAAAGCTAAAGCTTTGAGGGCTCAGATGTCAAAAGGCCAAGATATATGACTACTCTGTTTTAAAATCAGGCATATCACTCGCCAAAAACCATTGCCTTGATTCCTTATCAAACCACCAATTTTGAGTGTATTTGAGCGTTAAAAATCGCCCTGTTTCGTTTTGTGTGTATTCAAAAATAACATAGGCAATTGCTTCACCTTTTTCAATGTCTGGCACACTGGTAATTAGCTCATAGGAGGTGACTGTTACCTTATCGAGGTAGTTAATATCGCCTAATCGACGTGATGGGTTTTTAAAACGTATCATGCTGGCTGCCGTTTCATACGATTTCCAGCGGAGGGCCTTCATAAACGTTTTTTGTTTTGCCTCTAGGTGCTCATACTTTTTTTGATCTTTCAAATGTGCACACCCTACCAGCATGATAAAGGCCATTAACAACCAGTTTTTTTTATTTTTCATAACAGCACTTAAATTCATATTTAAACCTATCTTTAGTCTGGTAACACCGATGAGCTCATTTTTCTTTGCAAACTCAAGCATCACCTCATGCTAATATTTACTTTGAGTTACCCCCTTTAACCGCGTATAATCTCCACCCTAATTCTGGATAAGACTTAAACCCGCACGGAGCCTCCCTTGAGCAAAAAAATAATATTGCTAATCGCGCTAATTACACTCGTTTTTGGCGGCTTGTTTTTCACTAAGTTTTTACAAATAAACAAGGCCATCTCAACGCGCACCCCACCACCGCCACCCCTTGTTACAACGGTTGATGTTCAGCATGAAAACTGGTCCAATAAACTATCAACCGTGGGCGAAGTTACGCCCTTTAATCATATCTTTATTAGCAATGAAGTCGCCGGTATTATCTCTGCTATTCACTTTAAATCCGGTCAAGCCGTTAAACAGGGTGATTTATTACTTGAGCTTAACACGTCTACCGACCAAGCCAAACTAGATGGTCACATTGCGGAAAGAAAACTGGCTCAATTAAAGTTCAAACGTCAAGCAACCCTCATAAAAAGCAAAGCCACTTCTCGTTCAAGTTACGACGAAGCTCGGGCGTCCTTGGACCTTGCTAATGCCTCCGTGATTGCTCAAAAAAGCCTTTTAGACAAGATGCATATCCGTGCCCCATTTGATGGCATCATTGGCATTCGCCTCGTTAGCATGGGGGAATATCTGGATAAGGGGCATAAAATTGCTCCTCTCGTTGCACCATCACCCACCATGACTGACTTCCATTTAGCCGAGCGCTATATTGCCGATCTTGCTATAGGACAAACTGTCGACATTAAAGTTCAAGCCTATCCCGATGAATTGTTTCATGGCCAGATACAAGCTATTAACCCTGGGCTTAACCAAGGAACCCGTGCCGTTGTCGTTCGTGCGTTAGTCGATAATCCCGAGCTTAAATTAAAAGCGGGCATGTTTGCTGAAATAGACATCACCATTTCAACACCCGCACTCACACTGACCTTACCTGAAACTGCGGTTTTATATAACACCTATGGTTCTAACGTTTACCTCGTTAGCAAAGACTCTGAGCAAGCGACCGTTACTTATCGCAGCATTAAAATAGGTCAACGCCGTCACGGTAAAATTGAGATTTTAAGTGGGCTTAAACTAGGTGATACAGTCGTTGATGAAGGGCATATCAAATTACGAAATGGCATTCCTATTCGTATTGCTAAACCTAAGTCGAACACTAAACCATAGGACCTATCGTGACATTCACCGATATTTTTGTTAAACGTCCCGTTTTAGCGAGCGTTGTCAGCTTATTTATTTTAGTGCTTGGCTTGCGCTCAATGCTTTCATTAGACATTCGAGAGTACCCAGAAACAAAAAACACTGTTATTAAGATAAGTACCTCTTATCCTGGCGCTAGCAGTGAACTGATAAAAGGCTTTATCACCACGCCTTTACAGCAAGCCATTGCCCAAGTAGAAGGCATTGATTACATATCTTCTACCAGTAGTCAGGGGCGCTCTTTAATTGAAGCCCACATGAGGATGAACTACGAGGCCAGCACTGCCGTCGCTGATGTTCAAGCGAAGGTCGCAAGCCAACGCAGCGTGCTTCCGTCCGAGGCTCAAGACCCAGTTATTACCTCTACCACAGGGTCCTCTACCTCACTCATTTACTTAGCCTTTTTAAGCCAATCCATGGGGCCGACTCAAATTGCTGATTACTTGCTCCGGGTTGTTCAACCCCAGCTACAATCCATTGAGGGTGTCGGTCAGGCCAGCATTTTAGGTAACAGCATTTATGCCATGCGTGTTTGGTTAAAGCCAACCAGAATGGCC
>JAHRWG010000232.1 GCA_019090295.1 Cycloclasticus sp.
TCATCATCTACATCTAATAAATCTACAAACACCCCAATCGCTTTGTCGGTTTGTTCATTTAATAAGTAATTTAAACCTTGAAAGTATTCGGTATTATTGGTTGAGCCACTTAACTGTTTGGATTTAAATTGTTTGACCGCTACATACCAACCACTTGCTGCTGCAATAGGTAGAAGTATGAAAAGCAGTTCAATCATTCGCTAATGACTCTTTAACGAATGCGGCCTTGTGCCTGAAGTTTCCTTGCTAATATTCCCTTTGGCATCTCTTTTTAATGTTCTCATGCGGTAGTGTAGCAAAAGCCTCTGTTTTACGGAGGCAAAGAGACCCAGAAAAACACCTAATATAAATGCAATTAATAATGCAAAAGATAGGGGTATCTCAAGCCACCCATAATAATAATTAACATTAACCGGTGTTGAGTTTAAAATTGATAAGATAAACCCGGCAGTCAGAAATACTAGAAACAATAATATATAAATTATTTTCATTATCAACTTATCCCTTTGTTCTTTGGCGTTATAGCTATAGCACCATTCTAACGTATTCATTATCAAATAAAACACCCAAAAAAGGCCAAGGTTGATGCTTATTCTAGTAAGTTAATTATTTAATTTAATGGGTTAAGTGATGTTATTACACTTCAGTGTAACGGTAACCAGTCAGGTTTAATCTCGAGGTCGCATCTTATTTTTTATTAAAATCAGGCAGTGAAAACATGCCGTGCTTAGCAGACTTAAAAGTACGTTATTAGATGATATTAACCAAAGATTTTTAGTGTTTTCTTAGCCTAACATGCCATTTTATATACGAGGAATAAATAACATTTTGTTTATTATGCCGTATGAGTTGGGTTAATACTCTCATTACTTAATTGTTACTTACAACAGTATATTGGTGTGTTTTATTTTATTTTGTACTTGTTTTTTGCACCATCAACTCTGGTTCGAAGTTCCTTACCAGGTTTAAAATGGGGCACATATTTTCCTGACAATGCTACGGATTCACCATTTTTAGGGTTTCTACCGACCCGTGGTGGACGATAATGTAATGCGAAGCTACCAAAGCCTCGAACTTCAATTCTTTCACCAGCAGCTAAAGAGCGACTCATCTGTTCTAAGATACATTTAATAGCTAATTCCACATCTTTATATGGGAGATGTACTTGTAGCTCGGCTAATTTTTCGATTAATTCTGATTTTGTCACACGTCACCTTAAACTAAAAAAAGAGGCGAGCTAGTTTCCTAGCTCGCCTCTTTTCCATATAGCCCTTACTTATCTTTCATTGAGTTTTTGAAGATATCACCTAGTGTAGGTGTACTTGCATTTTGAGCAGAGTAATCGCTCAACACTGCTTTCTCTTCATCGTTGTCTTTAGCTTTAATTGACAGATTGATGCTTTTAGTTTTTCGGTCTATGCCAATGAATTTAGCTTCAACTTCATCACCTTCCGTTAAAATATTTCTCGCATCTTCTACTCGTTCGCGGCTAAGCTCAGAAACTCTTAAGTAACCTTCAATGCTATCGGTTAGCTGAATAACAGCGCCTTTAGCATCTACTTCTTTCACGGTACCTTTTACAAGGCTATTTTTACTGTGTCCATCTAAGAATTCTTGGAGTGGGTCTTGTTCAATCTGTTTAATACCCAAAGAAATTCTTTCGCGGTCTGAATCTATTGCAAGAATAACCGTTTCAATCTCCATGCCTTTCTTAAATTTCAACAGGTCTTCTTCACCTTTCTCATCCCATGAAATGTCAGATAAGTGAACTAGGCCATCAATATCTCCATCTAAACCAATAAACACACCGAAATCTGTGATTGATTTAATTAAGCCTTTAATTTTATCGCCTTTTCTGTGAATGGCTGAGAAGTCTTCCCATGGATTGCCTTTACACTGTTTCATACCTAATGAGATACGACGGCGTGTATCGTCAATTTCAAGAACCATTACTTCAACTTCATCACCCAATGACACAACTTTTGCAGGGTTAACGTTTTTGTTAGTCCAATCCATTTCAGATACGTGAACCAAACCTTCGATGCCGTCTTCTATTTCAATGAAGCAACCATAGTCAGTTAAGTTTGTAACTCGACCACTTAATTTAGAGTTCACTGGGTAGCGACTTAGGATATTTACCCAAGGATCTTCACCCAGTTGTTTCATGCCAAGTGATACACGTTTTTTCTCTTCGTCATAACGTAAAACAACCACTTCAATATCTTGGCCAATTTCGATAACTTCTGAAGGGTGTTTAACACGTTTCCATGCCATATCTGTAATATGTAGCAAACCATCAACACCACCAAGGTCAATAAATGCACCGTAGTCTGTAAGGTTTTTAACCACACCTTTAAGAATAGCACCTTCTTTTAAGTTTTCTAACAACGCTTCACGCTCGGCACTGTATTCAGTTTCAAGCACTGCACGACGTGACACAACAACGTTATTGCGTTTTTCATCCAGTTTAATAACTTTAAACTCGAGGTCTTTTCCTTCAAGGAATGTTGTATCTCTTAAAGGACGAACATCAACAAGTGATCCTGGTAAGAATCCACTTAAACCGCCCACTTCAACAGTGAAGCCACCTCTAACTTTACCGGTAATAACACCAGTAACCGTTTCTTTCTCTTCTGCTGCTTTCTCCAAAAATCTCCAAGCAGCGGCTTTCTTCGCTTTATCTCTTGATAAAAGAGTCGCGCCTAGGCCATCTTCAACCATGTCTAGTACAACTTCAACTTCATCGCCAACAGCAACTTCAAGTTCACCTGTAACACTGACAAACTGCCAACGAGGGATGTTGCCTTCTGACTTAAGACCGGCATTAACAATAACGGAGTCATTAGTGATATCAACAACTTGACCTGTAATCAAAGTACCAGGAATAAGCTCTGCTGACTTAATGCTTTCTTCAAATAATTCTGCGAAATTTTCGCTCATGATGTTCTCTTTATTTAGCTTTAAAGGTTTATAAATCCTTTAAAGGGGTTAGTTAATTAAACGGTTTAAATGCATCCATCTAAACCACCATTTTCTCATTATTGAGGTGTATGCTATATCAGTAAATCGGTGACCCGCTTAATAACCGCTTCAATACTTAGCGTTGACGAGTCTATATATAAGGCGCCTTCTGCCACTTCCAAAGGAGATACAGCTCGGTTTTTATCCCGATGATCCCTTTGCTCGATATCTTCAATAACATTCGACAGGTTAGCATCAATTCCTTTTTCAATCAACTGCTTATAGCGTCTATTCCCTCGCTCTTCAGCACTGGCTGTTAGATAGACTTTATAGGTTGCATTTGGAAACACGGTCGTCCCCATGTCTCTACCGTCGGCCACTAAACCCGAAAGTTGCTGAAATGCTTGTTGCTTCGCCAGCAAACTCTCTCGAACTTTGGGGAAAACGGCAATTTTTGATGCAATATCGCCAACTTCCTCCAACTGAAGTTGCTGCCCCACCTCTTCTCCGTTGAGAAA
>JAHRWG010000233.1 GCA_019090295.1 Cycloclasticus sp.
AAAACCCACGAATTATTGCTGGTTGTATACCCGTTTGGGGCGATAAGGTTTTATTGTGTAAACGTGCTATTAACCCTCGGAAGGGGTATTGGACCTTGCCAGCAGGTTTTATGGAAATGGGCGAGACGACTGAGCAAGCGGCGACACGCGAAACGTTTGAAGAGGCGCAAGCAGTGGTGAAGACAGAAGGACTTTATGTTGTATTCAATTTGCCGCATATTAATCAAGTTTACACAATTTACCGTTCGTCTTTATTGAAGCCTGAATTCTCAAGTGGTGTTGAAAGCCTTGAGACAAGGCTGTTCAGTGAAGAAGATATTCCATGGGACGAGTTAGCATTTGAAACCATGCGTTTATCGTTGCAATATTTCTTTGCGGACAGGGTGCGAGGGCAGTTTGATTTTAGAACGACAGATATTATTGACGACACGCATCATTAAAAAGCACTATGAACCGAGAGCATATAACTAGATGCTTAGAGCCTATATCAAATATGGTGGCATGGCCTAAACGTCGTAGAGACGATGGTTTAACAAATGCAGCTGTGCTGATGCCATTAATTGAAAGGGAACAATGGCATATCCTATTAACAACGCGAACAGAGCATTTGCGCCGCCACGCTGGACAAGTTAGCTTTCCTGGTGGGCGTGCCGATGAGCAGGATAAAACACCGCGACAAACCGCCTTGAGAGAAACCTACGAAGAAGTTGGCATTAAGCCTGAGTTTATTGAGGTGGCCGGTATTATAGAGCCCTACCTTACCGTGACGGACTTTCATGTTGTACCCATTGTGGGGTTTGTGCAACCTGACGTCTCTTTAACAATTGATAAGGGTGAAGTGGCGGGGGTTTTTGAAGTGCCTATGTTGGATATTTGTGACCGGTCAAACTACCAGCGCAAAAAAATACATTGGCAAGGTGAATGGCGGGAATATTGGGAGTTCATGCACCAAGAGCATCGAATCTGGGGGGCAACGGCCGCCATGCTGTACTCATTTGCGGGACGGCTGTCTAATGTTAAGTCGCTCCTCTAGGCGAGTGAAGAGTGGTCTCTTCTAGTTGGATTAGAGCTCTTTGGGTGTTTTTTCCACCGGCGTAGCCCACAGACTGCTGACGGCTAGAGATGACTCGGTGACATGGAATGATAATGCTAATGGCATTAGCTGCATTGGCATTAGCGACAGCGCGCACCGCCTTGATGTTACCGTTAATAGAGGCCAGTTGCTGATAAGAAATCGTCTTTCCAAAGGGGATTTTCCTTAAATGTTGCCAAACAGATCGCTGGAAGGACGTGCCTTCTAATAATAAAGGAAGGTCAAACAGCTGGCGCTGAGCATTGAAGAATTCATTTAACTGGCTTTTAGCTTGCTCAATAAGCGCACTACTTTGTTGTGTGTAACTCGCTCCTAAGCCTTGTTGGAGTCGTCGATCAATTCGAGACCTTGTTGCCCTATTTTGCCAATCACAAAGACATATTTGATCCTTATACGCCCCTATAATCATGGAGCCATAAGGCGATTGGAAGAGCTGGGTGAGGATTGTATTTGTTGTATCCCCGTGCTGAACGCTCATGATTGATAACCTAAGTCTTTTAAGTGGCTAGGTTAAGATTGAGGCCACTCGAAGGGTTCTTCTGCTTCATTGCTGGGGCGATACTTCTGTTGAATGCCCTGTAAAAAATTGCGTAAAACCTGATCCTTGCATTGACGGTAATGTTTATGGTCGGCACGGCGAAAGAAGGCACTTAATTCGTGCTTGCTAATGCTTAGCCCTGCTTGGGACAAGAGGGTTAATAGGTCTTCGTTTTTTAGGTCGAGGGCTATTTTTAACTTTCGTAAAATAATGTTATTGGTTAGTTTTTTTTCAGCCTCAGGTAACGGGCCATCTTGTCGACCACGCCTTTCAATAATAAGGCCATTTAGGAAGTTAGAAAATGTACTGTCATTACAGCCAGCATACTGTTCATCGTCATCTTTTTTTAGCCAGTTACTAACCTGTTCTCGGGTCACTGTGCAGTCAACATGCTTAAAGAGGCTAATCATTTTGGCATCACTAAAATCAAAAGTGTAACGGAGGCGGCGTAAAATATCGTTATTTGTCACAGGGTTTTCCTAAGGTCGGCAGTCTACATGGACTAGGGTGAGGTGGTTAATTGGTTAATGTGTGCAGGATAGCACTTTTGGCCGCATATTAATAAACCGAAGGCAGAATATTATCTGTGCGTTTATAACAAGAGCTTATTGAACAGAGGGTTTGGTATACCCAAGAGGCCTAATGGCAACAGTGTTTCTAATGACCGTACAAATGGTGTCGTCACTGCGTTTAAAGTACATTTCAAAGGTAGGCGTGCTTCTGCCAGTGCTCTCTAAGTCAGCTTGAATTTTGTTTTTTATCTCATCGTCAAAATCAAAATGTAAAACAATATCGCTGTTGGCAGCGTGTTTGAAATCGACGATTAACTCACGTGTCCAAACGGTATAACCTGGAAAAACTTTTGCACAAGCAAACGCAGCTAATGGGTCAGCGAGAGAAGCTTGAAAGCCACCAAAAATTCCACCGTGCATATTACTCGCGATGGTGCTTTGTGGAAGTTTAATGCGGAGTTTCCGCCAATCTTGTGTTAGCTCAAGGACTTTTAAACGCATCAACCAAAAGGGAGGGTGCCACTCAAGCCTTTTAGCATCGGATATAAAAGGGATACGGGCGATAAACTGGCGTAGTGTCATTTGGCTTCCAAGCTACGAGTAACAATTTCTAAAACATCCTTGGATAGACCGGTATGTGACTGAATGCGTTGTAATTGTTGTTTAATTAACAATTGACGTTGCTGGTCAAATTTTTTCCAGTGGCTGAGTGAGTTGGCTAGGCGCGCAGCCACTTGAGGGTTGATAGCGTCCAATTGAATGATCTTACTAGCAATAAAGGTATAACCAGAGCCGTCGGCAGCATTGAAATTGAGTGGGTTTCCTACTGCGAACGCCCCAATAAGGCTTCGTACGCGGTTTGGAGTTTTAATATCAAAATCGGGGTGTAGTAGTAATTGGTTTATACGGGTTAGGGCCCCGGGTTCTTCTGAGCAGGCTTGTAGGCTAAACCATTTGTCAATAACAAGGTCTTCATGTTTCCATTGTTGATAAAACTGCTCAAAGTAATGAGCTGATTGTTGCTCGTTAAGGTGACTGATTTGCTCTAAAGCCGCTAGTTGGTCAGTCATATTTTGGGCTTGATCAAACTGTTCGCTGCATAACATGATGCAATCATTGCCTAGGCTCATTAAGTAACTTAGGCAAAGGTTCTTAAAGCGGCGTTGAGCGATAGCACGGGGATTATTGCCTGCATCAGGCTGATGGTGTGCCTGATAATTAGTGAGCCATAAATTCTTAAGTGTCTGTGCAAGTGCCTGTTTTATGGCCTTGTGAGCATGGTAAAGGGCGTCAATATCCACCTGCTCCATTTGTTCGGCAAGGTACGCCTTAGTGGGTAGGCTCAGTAAAAGTGATTGATAATCCAAATCATCTAATGGCTGCTTTAAAAGCGTGCCAAACGTGTTAATGACAGCTGGCGGTAAAGGTGCAATAGCCTGTCCATTTTGAATGGCTTCAACCCCATCAAAAACCAGCTCACTTAATATTTTTTGTCCAGCTTCCCAGCGATTAAAGGGGTCGCTATCATGCTGGAAAAGCCGGATTTTTTGCTCAGCAGAGAGGTCTTGTTCAAGCTTAATAGGCGCTGAAAAGCCACGTAATATAGAGGGCGTTGGTTCAATGTCTATTTGTTCAAACGTAAAGCTCTGTTCAGGCTCGGTTAATTCCAGTGTGATGGAGTTTTGTTGGTTTGTGAGTGGAATAGCGCTACCATCGTCATTAATAAGGCCGACGATAATGGGAATGTGGAAGGCTTCCTTATTAGGTTGTTTAGGGGTTGCTTGGCAGGTTTGCTTAAAGTGCAACGTATAGGTTTTGTTGTTAATGTCATATTGAGATTTAACAGATACACAAGGGGTGCCTGCTTGCTGATACCATCGCCTAAATTGGGTGAGGTCTACATGGTTGGCTGCCTCTAGTGCTTTGACAAAGTCGTTGGTTGTAACAGCTTGGCCATCATGCCGTTCGAAATACAAGTCACAGCCTCGTCTAAACCCTTCTTCACCGAGCAGGGTATGCAACATGCGTACAACTTCTGCGCCTTTCTCATAAATGGTTAGTGTGTAAAAGTTATTAATTTCTACATAAGCATCAGGACGGATAGGGTGAGCGAGCGGCCCTGCATCTTCGGCAAATTGATGAGTTCGTAGCATATTGACATCTTTGATTCGCTTAACTGCGTCAGATGTTTGGTGTGCGGTAAATTGCTGGTCACGGAAAACGGTAAAGCCCTCCTTTAGGCTTAATTGAAACCAGTCACGGCACGTGACGCGATTGCCAGACCAATTATGGAAGTATTCATGGCCAATGACTGCCTCGATATTCTCAAAGTCATTGTCTGTTGCCGTTTGCTCACTGGCTAGGACGTACTTGGTGTTAAACACGTTAAGCCCTTTATTCTCCATTGCCCCCATATTAAAGTGGCTAACAGCGACGATCATATAAAGGTCTAAGTCATACTCACGACCAAAAGCCTCCTCATCCCAGCGCATGGCATTTTTTAGCGATTGCATGGCATGCTGAGTTTTAGGTAAGTCGCTTGCCTCAACGTAAATCTCAAGTGCCACGTCACGTTTCGAGCAGGTTGTAAACGAGTCCTTTAAACACGCTAAATCACCTGCGACGATAGCAAATAAATAACTAGGTTTAGGAAAAGGGTCGTGCCAGCTTGCAGTATGTTTATGGCCGCTAGAGGTTTGCTCTAAGCGGTTCCCATTTGAGAGCAGGACGGGGTACTTATTTTTATCAGCAGTCATGGTGACGCTAAAAATAGACATGACATCTGGGCGATCTAAAAACCAGGTGATACGTCTAAAGCCCTCTGCTTCGCACTGAGTGCAGAGCATTCCTTTTGACTCATACAAGCCGCTTAATGCAGTGTTGCTGCTGGGTTTGATACGGTTTTTTATCTCGACACTAAAGTGAGTGCCAGGCTGTTTAATGGTGAGTGTTTGATCAGTTAGTCGGTAACCGTCAGGCGTCAGTAAATCACCGTTTAAACGAAGCTCAATCAACTCTAACTCTTCACCCATTAAAACTAAGTCTGCTTGCTGGTTTGGACTATTTTGGTTTCGCTGAATACTAAGGTGTGAGTGAACGTGAGTATCATCAGCGCTTAGTTCAAAATGTAGTTTGGTATGGCTGATTAAAAACTCAGGAGCGCTATAGTCTTTTAGGTAAACCGTGTTTTGTTGAGGTGTCGACATAAGGGAGGTGTTAGTTGAATTTAATTGAGGTGTATGCTATTAGGGCCCATGCGATTAAAAAACTAACACCACCAATGGGTGTTATCGCACCCAATAAGGATATGCCACTGAGGCTTAATGCGTATAAGCTGCCAGAAAAAAGCACAACACCCGCGAGCATAAACCAGCCTGAGGCAAGTAATAAACGAGATGTTTTTTGTGGTGGAATTAAGCCGATTAAGGTTAGGCCTATCGCGTGCCACATATGGTAATCCACGGCGGTTTGAAAAATATTTAGCTGTTCAACGGTTAAGATGTTTTTTAAACCATGAGCTCCAAAAGCCCCAAAA
This sequence comes from Cycloclasticus sp., assembly GCA_019090295.1. GTDB lineage: Bacteria > Pseudomonadota > Gammaproteobacteria > Methylococcales > Cycloclasticaceae > Cycloclasticus. The sequence continues at coordinate 5,679 of JAHRWG010000233.1, forward strand.
GCGATGGCGAAAAAGGCCAGGACGGCACCTATCGGTAGGAAAAGTGAATGTTTCATAAATACGTTACTTTTCCAATAAACGAGGCATGAGCTCTACTAAGTTGCAGGGGCGTGTGCGGTAATCAAGCTGTGCATTGATGAGCTTGTCCCAAGCGGTTTTACATGCACCAGACGAACCAGGAACACAAAATATATAATGTCCATTTGCCACACCTGCTATGGCGCGTGACTGGATAGTGGAGGTGCCAATTTCTTCGTAAGAAACGCTGCGAAAAACCTCGCCGAAACCATCGAGCTCCTTATCAAGTAAAGGCTGTACAGCCTCAGGCGTCCCGTCTCTGCCAGTAACGCCTGTGCCACCGGTCGAAATAATGGCATGAATGCTAGGCTCGGCAATCCATGATGAGAGTTTGGCCCTGATAAGGTAAATATCATCTGGAACAATGGCTTTATCCACACACTGATGTCCGGCATTGGTTAGTCGTTCAATAAGGGTTTTACCTGATGTATCGGTTTCTTCTGTGCGGGAGTCGGATACAACCATTATGGCAATATTAAGTGGGATAAATTGGCGAGATTGTTTAGGCATAGTGAGTGACCGAATAGTTAAGAAAAAAGCCTGATAAGCAGATGGTGAGATATTTAGCCATAAAGAAAGAAGATCTTACGCTGACTTGGAGTCGACCAAGGTGGCTAAGAGGCTGTTGGTTTGAAAAAAATGTCATGCTGTTTGATGCAAACGGGTGATGGTTTATAAGGGGAAGTCATGCTTAACCGTCAACATCATCGGCATCTACTTGCCCACTCATCCTACGACGAATATGTGACCAAGACATACCGGTAGCAAGTACTAAGCATAAAACCATCTCGATGATGGTGGTGATGATATGAAAATTATCTATTGGTATTAGGCCCAAGTCCAAAATCATCCAAAAGAAAACGGCAAAAAAAGCGAGGGCTAAACCAATGCCGATCGCTCCAAGAGAGCGAAGCGTCGCTCGAATATAAATGACCCAGCCAATAAGTAAAACCAGACCAACGAGCGCCATGACGGGGTTGATGTGTGTGATGTCCTCAATGATCCAGTGGTAAAAAGATAAGCCGCTAGGGTTGTAACTGCCAAAAACTAAGATAGAGGCAAAGGCGAGGCGAATAAAGAAACTTGACCAAGAGAATTGAGAAGTTTTCATTGAAGGAGGTTAGGCATTTTTTGATGAATTAATATTCTACCTGAAAAAGTTACTGACCCGCGGGTAAGTCTTCGATGTTGCGAATGAAATGCCTTGATTCTTATCGTGATTAAGTACTCAGAAAACGCGATATACTGGTGAACAAAGATTAACATAATCAGTGTATAGGCTACACTGTAGTATCAGCACAGTTAAAAATTATTCAATCGAGCTATATGAGCGCATTACTAACCAATAAAGAGCAAAAAATTTTAAGGCAATTTATTCCTTTGAATAGTTTGTCGGTGGCCCACTTTAATAGTATTTGTGAAGATGTCCGAGTAGAGGAACAGGCTAAAGGGACCGTTCTTTTTGAGCAAGGGGATGATGCTAAAGAGTTTATTTATTTAATTAGCGGAATGATTTCCTTGTACGCAGGCGATATGGAAATGGAAACGGTTGTGACCGGTTCTGAAGCTGCGCGTTTCGCTATTGCTCATCACTTGCCTAGAAAAGTAAAGGCCGTCTCTAAGTCAAAGGTGAAGCTGGTTCGCTTGCCTACTCATAAGCTAGATATAGACAGCCCTAAAGATGATGGGCAAACCTACATGGTTAATGATGTCGAAGACCAAGGCGGCGATTGGATGACAACGATGTTGCAATCCCCCGTTTTTCAAAGGCTGCCAGCATCTAACCTACAGAAAGTGATGATGCAAATGGAAGAAGTTGCATTTGAGGCAGGCGAGA
>JAHRWG010000234.1 GCA_019090295.1 Cycloclasticus sp.
ACATAATAACGGGCAACGTTTAAATCATGCAGGGCAAGGTTGGATTTAAGTGAAATAATGCGCTGCTTTGCATCAGCAGCATAGGTGCTGTCTGGAAAGCGCCTTAACAGGGTTTCAAAGTCATCTAGCGACTCAAGTGCTGCACCTGGGTCACGTTGAGATTTATCAGTGGGTAAGTATCGTTCTAAAAAGCCTATCCCGCGGTTAAAGTGAACGAGCCCTTTTAAGTAATGGACATAGTCAATGCGCTGGTGACGCGGATGAATCCGAATAAAGCGGTTGGCCGTAGCAATGGCTGACTCAGGGTCGTTATTTTTATAATATGCGTAGGCCAAATCAATTTGTGCTTGTTGAGCGTAAGCGCCAAACGGGTAGCGAGACTCAAGGGCTTCGTATAGCTCGGTGGCGGCTAAATACCGCTCATCGTCTAAAGCTTCTTTTGCTTCATTGTAATAATCAGCAGCAGACCAACCTGCTTTTTCATCTTCGCCTTCATTAGGTGTCACCAGATCCATAGTGGAGCAAGCGGTTAGGCTGGCCAGGAGAAGCAGTAAAAAAAGATGTTTAATTGGACGGCGGTAAGTAAAAGTCATGAGTTAAATAAAGGCTAAGGTAAGTTAAGCGGTTATAATGCCGCAGCACACTAATTATTACAATGTTATCGGCTTGAAAACACAACAACAAATAGAATTAATTATACCGCATGAAATGGCGGGGCTTCGTCTTGATCAGGCATTAGCAGAGTTATGTCCAGAGTATTCTCGAAGTCGGCTTAAAACTTGGGTGAATAAGGGAAGCGTCCTAATCGATGGAGGAACACTTCGGCCGCGAGATAAGGTCGATGGAGGCGAGGTTGTTTTGATAACACCTACCATCGACAAGTCACTGGATATTAAAGCAGAGCCAATTGCCCTAGATATTGTGTTCGAAGATGAGTCGATGATTGTGGTGAATAAACCGGCTGGTTTAGTCGTTCACCCTGCCGCTGGTAACTGGGACGGAACCTTGCAAAATGCCTTGCTGCATTATGATGCTGAGCTTGAAGGGCTACCAAGGGCAGGCTTGGTTCACCGGATAGATAAAGAAACAAGTGGTTTGCTGATGGTTGCTAGGACATTAACCGCCCATAAAACATTGGTTGACCAGCTACAGGAAAGGGCGTTCCAGCGAGAATATCTGGCTGTTGTTAGGGGGTATATAACCGCCGGTGGAACCATTAATGAGCCGTTAGCTAGGCACCCAACAGACCGTAAACGCTATGCAGTAAGAGCAGGCGGGAAAGAGGCGATTACTCATTATCGTGTAGAGCAACGATTTGCCAAGCATACCTTGTTAAAAGTAAAGCTTGAAACAGGACGAACACATCAAATTCGCGTTCACTTAAGTCACCGACATCACTCCTTAGTGGGAGACCAAGTATATGGTGGTCGTTACAAAGCGATAGCAAATGCCAGTGAGTTATTGAGTGAGACATTGAAGGGGTTTAAAAGACAAGCCCTGCATGCTGCACGTTTGGGTGTTGTTCATCCGGTTAGCGGGGAAGAGATCTCTTGGGCGTGTGACATGCCGGGCGATATGAAGAATTTGGTGCGGGTATTAGAGCAAGAGTCTCCAGCACCGTAATGGGATGATGTGGCTAGATGCTAATTGGCCTGCGCCCACTGCAGTTAAAGCAGTCACCACGTATCGAACGGGTGGGTATAGCCAAGCCAGTTACTCGAGTTTAAACTTGGCTTTGCATGTTAATGACGATGCTCATAATGTAAAACTTAACCGCCACTGCCTGACAACAGCGTTAGGCTTGCCCAATGCCCCGGTTTGGTTGGATCAAGTCCATGGGACGCAGCTGCTTGAGTTAAATAATGCTGAGCAATCAATCAATCCACAAGCAGATGGTGCGGTAACACAGCAGAAAGATAAGGTTTGCGCAGTATTAACGGCAGACTGCTTGCCTGTTCTACTGTGTAATAAACAAGGGACGCAGGTTGCAGCTGTGCATGCAGGTTGGCGCGGCCTACTAGGTGGCATTATCGAGAATGCGGTTGCAACGTTTGAAAAACCGGGTGATGTGCTAGCGTGGTTAGGGCCGGCCATTGGCCCTGGGCACTTTGAAGTGGGGGAAGAGGTTAGAGACGCCTTTACAGATAAGAAGCCGCTTATGCAGCAAGCCTTTCGTTATGTTGATAAAAAACACTACTATGCCGATCTGTACGCATTGGCAAGGATGACCCTGCTCGACTGTGGAGTAAAAAAAATGTATGGCGGGGAACATTGTACGTATAATGAGGCCGATAAGTTTTACTCTTATCGGCGTGAGCCTACAACAGGTCGAATGGCATCGCTAATTTGGCTTCAACCTTAAATTTCATAGACGACTAATGAGCGTATTAACCTGGATTCTTCTGTTTACTTTATTGGGTGGCGTCCTAAGTGTATTAGCAGCCTCTCTAGTATTTTTATTGCCTAAAAAGATCATTAATAAGGCATTGCCCTTTAGCGTTAGCTTTGCAACGGGTGCATTACTTAGTGTGTCATTTGTCGGTTTAATCCCGCATGCATTAGAAGGGGTTGAGAAAACCAGTTTTCATACGCTGTCTATAACGATTCTTGGTGGGTTATTGTTTTTCTTCACTTTAGAGAAGCTGGTTCTCTGGCGGCATTGCCACCATGAGGACTGTGAAGGGCATGTTGATGTGAATGCACATAACCACAAATCGGCGGGTACCCTTATTTTAGTGGGTGACAGTGTGCATAACTTTGTTGATGGGGTTCTTATTGCAGCGGCATTTTTAACTGATATTCACCTCGGTGTGGTGACGGCATTAGCCGTTACAACGCATGAGATACCCCAAGAGGTTGGTGATTTTGCGATTCTTTTACAAAGTGGTTTTAGCCGAAAGAAAGCCATTGTTTATAATGTCATTTCTAGCTTTGCAACCTTGGCGGGTGGCCTGTTAGCCTATTTTTGGCTGGCAGATTTGCAATCAATATTGCCGTATATTTTGGCGTTTGCTGCAGCAAGTTTTATTTATATAGCGGTTGCCGATTTAATTCCAACACTGCATAAGCGGGTTAGTTTAGCTGCTGCAATAGA
>JAHRWG010000235.1 GCA_019090295.1 Cycloclasticus sp.
ACCGACCAACACGTACTATTTGCATGAAGGCTATTTAAAAAACACCAAAATATTAAAAGAAAAGAATATCCAAATCAGTTTTGACAAAGATGGGCAGTTAATTTATGACGATGGTTCATTTGCTTTATTATCAGGCCCTGGCGCTACAGCCATACCATTTCTTAAGCCAAAAAACGGACTTGAACTTAACTGGGACTTGGTAGCGCACTCGGTTAACACTGATACCTTAGAATTTAATCCAGCTATTATGAAGAGCTGTACTGCCGAAGGTAAGTTAGACCGTGAATACCGCGCTAATTTATGGTGGTGGCATTTCCATAACAGATCAGAAATTGAACCATTAGGTGATATTGATGGTAAAGAAGAGATGGTTGAAGGTGGTTCAGTATTTTTCTTTGAGCCGAATGATGTTCGTGGGCTTGCAGGTGTCAGGCAACGTTATGCATCTGCTACTAAACAAGATGACTTTAAAGTGTTTATTCCTACACTACGTCGTACTCGCTTATTAACAGGGTCAGATTCTGAAGATCCATTGGCATCAGGGCTTGAATTTTCATGGGATGACTGGCGTTCATACTGGGTTAAAACAGATATCGAGAAGTTTGAGTATAACCTTATCGACGATGGCTTTATTTTAGCGGCCCCACATACTAAGCAGGTGTATCAATCTTTAATTACAAGAGATGATGGTTGTGGAATTGACTATATGGAAGTAGAGCTTCGTCCAACTTGGACGCTTGAAATTATTGATAAATCAGGTAAGTATCAGTATTCAAAACGTCATGTTTGGATTGATAAAGAATTTTACTTCACCCGTCACCAAAGCACGTGGGATCCAAGGGGTAACTTGTTTAAATCCTATGATGATTACCGTGATTGGGTACCATCAACTGGCGAAGGTCAATGGGGTGCATTGTTATTGGTGAATAATGTGACTCGTCGGACAACTTCAATGACAATGGATGCTACATGGGAAGATCGTGGTGTAAACATAGATGAATCTATGTTTGATGTGGATCAGTTACGCGATTACCAATAAAACAAGTTATAAAGTGCGTTAATAAAAGCGGAGAGGCTTAAGCCTCTCCGCTTTTTTTTGCATGAAAATAATCGCTAAATAGTGTAAGTTAGCTTAAATAAAAACAATAAATAACTGGGGAAGATGTCGATGAATAGATTAACAAACACAGTAGCGATGAGCTTGTTATTTACAAGTTTAGTTGCCTGTCATGACAGTGAAAGTACATCTAATGTCTTAGTAGATGAGGGTAAACAGTCACAAATATCACAGTCACCTAATTCATCGGTTGAGTTACAGCCAGAGATCAATGATAAAGAAGATGTCGGTGTCAGTTATTACGGGGTTGAGCAAAACCTTCAACGCTTTTCAAGCTTGGACATTGTTAATGATAGTAATGTGAAGCAACTAACCCCTGCATGGGTCTTATCGCTTGCAAATAATAGAGGCCAGCAGTCACAACCCCTAATTATTAACGGCATAATGTATTTAACGACCAACGATGCAACTTTTGCGATTAATGCAAAAACAGGTCGACAGCTCTGGAAATCAACAGTGGAATACCCTGCGGATACGGTGACTTGTTGTGGTATCACAAACCGAGGATTAACGTGGTTTGATGGGATGTTATACCGAGCAACCTTAGATAATCATATTATTGCCATTAACCCTGAGACGGGTGAGAAAATATGGGACAAAAAAGCAGCTGATCTAAAAGAGGGCTTCTCTATGACAAGCGCCCCTCTAGTTGCTAATAACACATTAATTACCGGTATTGCCGGTGGTGAATTTGGTGTCAGAGCATTTTTAGATGGTTGGGACCCTAAAACCGGTGAGCATTTATGGCGTTTTTATACGGTGCCTAAACCAGGCGACCCAGGATCAGAAACATGGAAGGGTGACGATTGGAAGACCGGTGGTGGCCCTACTTGGTTAATTGGTTCTTATGACAAAGAGCTTGACCTAGTTTACTGGGGTGTGGGTAACCCAGCACCCTTTAATGCCAATATGCATGAGGGGGATAATCTATACACCAACAGTATGTTAGCAATACGACCAAAAACTGGCGAGCTGGTGTGGCACTACCAATTTACCCCCAATGACTCATTTGATTATGATGCGGTCAACGACCCTATTCTGATAGATATACCGCTTGATGGTGTGCCAAGAAAATTACTGATTCAGGCTAATAGGAACGGTTATTTTTATGTGATTGATCGCACGAATGGAGAGTTATTACAGGCCAATGCTTTTGTGGATAAGATCAATTGGGCTGATGGCATTGATATGGAAACGGGTCGACCCATTCGGTCAGAGCGGGTTAAGAATATGCTAAAAAATAAGGAGCGAACTGAAATTTGGCCGTCAGCCTTTGGTGGTAAGAACCTTGCACCTATGTCCTATAGCCCAATCACTGGCCTAGCTTATGCTAATACCTTCAATGTTGGTTGGCACTACACCCCGGTTCAGCAAGAATATAAAAAAGGCATTTTTTATATTGGTGCGAAAATGGAGTGGATCATGAACGAGGAGTATAAAGGGTACTTAAAAGCAATAGACCCATTAACTGGGAAAAGCGTTTGGGAATACCCCACTAAAATACAGATGAATGGCGGCACCTTGGCCACGGCAGGTAATTTGGTTTTCTCGGGGGCGCAAACCGGTGAGTTGTTTGCGTTTAATGCAAAAACAGGTGAAAAGCT
>JAHRWG010000236.1 GCA_019090295.1 Cycloclasticus sp.
GTGAATACTAACAAAAACAGTCAGCAAGTGGTTATTGATAAAGGCAGTCGATTCGGCTTATTTCTAGGCCAAGCCGCACTTAATGAAGACGGCATAGTTGGTCAAATAACCACTGCACGGCCCCTTACTTCCGACATCATTCTCATCACTGACCCTAGTCACGCCATACCGGTTGAGATCAACCGAACTGGGCTGAGAACCATCGCTATCGGCAGTGGTTTAAAAAACTCACTATCGCTGCCTTATTTACCCCTTAATGCCGACATTAAAGCGGGTGATTTATTGACAAGTTCGGGCTTGGGTGCCGTTTTCCCAAAGGGTTACCCAGTGGCTACGATCTCCTCATTCGAACTATCGGGTGGCAAGGCTTTTATGCATGCTAGCGCTACCACTATCGCAGATATTGATAGGACTCACGAGCTTCTTCTGGTTTGGAGTAGAAGAGACCCTATCCCTTTGTTACCTGGCACACCTAAAACAGCTAAAACTGACGCAGCGAATGCCCTCTAAACTATCCAGCCTGTTCGTTATTTATTTAACACTATTCATTTCCATGGCTTTAAGCATTATCCCTTGGTCTAATTCAGTTGCTAGTTTTATGCCAAACTGGCCCATTTTAACCCTGATGTATTGGTGCCTTGCTTTACCCCACAGAGTCAGTGTAGGCACTGGTTTTGCAGTTGGCCTATTACTTGATACCCTTAGTGGCAATGTTATTGGTCAGCATGCACTAATTTTTAGCATCACGGCCTTTGCTGGTCATTCATTTTATCTTCGCATACGAAATTACTTACTATGGCAACAATCTTTTTTTAGTTTGTTTTTTTTATGTCTAATTCATACCCTATTTCTGTGGACTAGCCAACTTGAGCAACACAGCTATATCACCTTGCACAGCTACGCCCAACCCTTTGTTAGCGCACTATCCTGGCCTGCTATTTTTGCTGTACTAAGATTGATTAGACGTCACTACAACGTTCAGTAATTAAAAATGAAACTTCATTTCGACCTTAAAAGTGACGCACAAGAAAATCGGCTTTTTTTCTCACGCTCGGTTACATTGATTATTTTTGCTCTAGTGCTATTTGTCACCCTAATTGCCCGACTTGTCTTTCTACAAATTCAAACACATGAGAAATTTAGTCATTTAGCACAGAATAATCGTGTCAACCTTTCAGCTATTGCTCCTGTCAGAGGCATGATTTTTGATACGCAAGGTCAAGTTCTTGCAGAAAACAACCCTAGTTATAGTCTCGAGCTCATCCCAGAACAAATAAAGGATCTGGATTTAACTCTCACAGAGTTAAGTAAAATCCTACCCATATCAGAAAAGGATATTACAGCCTTCAAAAAACGTAAAGGCTCAAACAAACGTTTTGTTAGCACCCCCTTAAGAAACCGTTTGAGTGAATCAGAGGTGGCTATTTTTGCTGCAAATCGCCATCTTTTCCCTGGCGTTGACATTCAAGCTCACCCACTTAGGCACTATCCTTTTGCTGACATTAGCGCCCACCTTGTGGGCTATGTTGGTGCTATTAATGATAAAGAACTTAGTCAAATAGACCCAGTTAATTATCGCGGCACTCGAGTCATAGGTAAAACAGGTATCGAAAAAACCTATGAAAAAACCCTACATGGTAGCGTTGGCTATCAACAAACTGAAAATACTGCTCAGGGACGACCGATTAAAGTCATTAGTCATACCGCACCTATTTCTGGTGAGAGTTTGACACTGAATATTGACATGCGACTTCAAAAAACAGCCTATGATGCCCTCGGTGACTTTAATGGTTCTGTTGTTGCAATAGATACTCAAACAGGGGCCGTTCGTGTTCTCGTTAGTAAACCTGGGTTTAATACCAATTTATTTGCGCGTGGTATTGATCAAAAATCATATACATCATTGCAAACCTCGTCCAGACGACCACTCTTTAATCGTGCCCTTCAAGGACTTTACCCTCCCGGTTCTACACTCAAACCTTTTTTTGCATTGGCCGGTTTAGACTACAAAGCGACCACTCGACATCAACAAGTTTTCTGCCCTGGGTATTACCAGCTCCCAAATCAAAAACATAAGTACCGTGATTGGAAAAAAACAGGCCATGGGCACGTCTCTTTACATGAAGCCATAGAGCAGTCTTGTGATGTGTTTTTTTATGCATTAGCTCACGACTTAGAAATTAATAGAATGCACCATTTTTTAAGCAAGTTCGGGTTTGGACAAAAAACAGGCATTGACCTTATGGGTGAAAAAAGTGGTTTACTGCCATCCAAAGATTGGAAGAAAAGGGCTCGAAACCAGGTTTGGTACCCAGGTGAAACACTTATTGCTGGGATAGGGCAAGGCTTTAACTTAACAACACCACTGCAATTAGCACAGGCAACTGTCTTAATGGCCAACAAGGGCCATGCATATAAACCTACCGTCGTTTCACACTCTGGCAGCCAAGTAAGCACGGCTAGCCAATGGCCAGCCATTCAACTTGGCAACCCTAACGATTGGGACCACATCATTAAAGCCATGTCCAGTGTTGTTAATGGACGAAGAGGAACCGCACGGAAAATTGCAGAGGGTGCACCCTATAAAATTGCAGGTAAGACAGGTACCGCTCAAGTCTTTGGCATTAAACAAGATGAAGAGTACGATGAAGAAACCGTTCTTGAGCACCTAAAGGACCATGCCTTGTTTGTTGCTTTTGCTCCAATCAAAAAACCTCAGTTAGCCGTAGCAGTAATTGTTGAAAATGGCAGCCATGGAGGGTCCGTAGCGGCCCCAATTGCCAGAGCAGTTTTTGATCAATACATCCAACTTACGCCATGAGAATACCCTTACAGAATTATCATAAGACCAGCCATTATCACCACCGTGAAAACAGCATTTTGCACCGTCTGCATATTGATATGACCTTGTTTTTTTTATTATTGGTACTATCCGTCATTGGTTTGGTTATTTTGTACAGTGCTGGCAATGAAGATATGGCACTTATACAACGGCAAGGCACGCGACTAGCTGTTGCCTTTTTTGCGATGTTGGTTATGGCCCAAGTTCCTCCACACATATTGAAGATGTTTGCACCCTGGCTTTTTTTGGGCGGTATATTACTGTTATTAAGTGTTTTATTTTTTGGTGATATGGGTAAGGGTGCGCAACGCTGGCTTAATTTGGGCGTGTTCCGTTTTCAGCCCTCCGAGTTATTGAAGCTAGCGACACCTATGATGATCGCATGGTACTTAGCGGAACGCCGCCTTCCGGTCAAATTCAAGTATATTTTTTTAGCTTCAATTTTTATCGCTATTCCAACTGTTCTTATTGCTAAGCAACCCGATCTGGGCACGTCTATTCTCATTGCTAGTTCAGGTCTAGCGGTTTTATTTTTAGCTGGCATTTCTTGGCAACTTATTTTATACGTGGGCGGTGCAGCTGCCGCCTTAGCTCCTGCCTTGTGGCACTTTATGAAAGAGTACCAAAAACAACGCGTCCTTACATTTCTAAACCCAGAAGATGACCCCTTAGGTGCTGGCTACCACATTATTCAGTCTAAAATAGCCATTGGTTCTGGTGGCACTTATGGTAAAGGGTGGTTGCATGGCTCACAAGCTCGCTTAGACTTCCTACCAGAAAGCTCCACCGACTTTATTTTCGCTGTCTTTGCTGAAGAGTTTGGCCTTATCGGCTGCGCCCTCTTATTACTCATCTACCTTTTGATTTTTATCCGTTCTATCTATATAGCCGTACAAGCACAAGATACTTTCTCGCGGCTACTCGCTGGCAGCTTAGCACTCACCTTCTTCATTTATTTATTTGTTAATGTTGGTATGGTGACAGGCATTTTGCCAGTTGTTGGTGTACCTTTACCACTTATCAGTTATGGTGGTACGTCTATGGTCACTCTCCTCATCGGCTTTGGAATTCTTATGTCGATTCAAACCCACCGAAAATTACTTTCTAGCTAAGGATAGACAATGAAAAACTCAACATTAACCTACTTCATTATTGCTGTTACTTTACTAACAGCAACTCTCGTCAGCCATGCGAAAGAAGCCCCTGAGTTAACGACTGACTATTCGGAATTTGTTAAAGAAATGGTTGATAAGCACCAATTTGACAAACAGACGTTAACAACGTTACTAAACACGTCCACACGTCAGCCCAGCATTTTACGAGCCATGTCATCTCCGGCTGAAAAGCGTCTTGAATGGCATACTTACCGTAAAATTTTTCTTAAACCTAGCCGTATTAATGGTGGTATAAAATTTTGGCAACAAAACAAAGAGCAATTAACACAAGCTCAACAAAAATACGGGGTACCGGAAGAAATTATCGTTGCCATTATTGGTGTTGAGACTCGTTATGGCAGTAATATTGGCTCTTACAAAGTACTAGATGCTTTAACGACACTAGGCTTTCACTATCCAAAACGAGCCGCGTTTTTTAAACGTGAGCTTGAGCACTTTCTATTACTCGCACGAGAAGAAGGTTTCGACCCTTCTAAGCCAAAAGGCTCTTACGCTGGCGCAATGGGCAAGCCCCAATTTATTTCGAGCAGTTATCGAGCCTATGCTGTCGACGGTGACAACGATGGTAAGCGAGACCTATGGACCAGCTCTGCAGACATTATCCATAGCGTAGCGAATTATTTCTCACGGCATGGGTGGTCAGACAGCCCTCTCGTCGCTCAAAAAACTAAACTAACTGGTGAGACTTATCGTGAGCTCTTAAGCTCTTCTTTAAAACCTGTTCATACATTAGGTGAATTATCTCAACATCATGTTCAAGTGCCATTGGACCAAGCCAGTGATACCCTTGTAAAACTTCTTGAGCTTAAGCAGCCTAAGCACTCTGATTATTGGCTGACCTTTAGTAACTTTTACACCATCACTCGTTATAACCATAGTCATCTTTACGCAATGGCTGTTTACCAATTAAGTCAAGAAATCAAGCAAGGCTATCACTTAGCCACTCTCTAAAATGCGAGCATGTATTCTAAGTGTTATATTTATTGGCCTGCTATCATCGTGTGGCTCTCGTCTAATACTAACCCATGATGATGGCGCACCGCCCCTTCACCCTGCCAACATTGAGGCAACTCCCGACGCCATCCCTCGCGTAGAGGCAAAAAGCCGAGGCGGGAACCCTGTTTCTTACGAGGTGTTTGGTAAACGCTATGCTGTACTCAATTCTAGTGCTAACTTTGTGCAACGAGGCACCGCTTCTTGGTATGGCACTAAGTTTCATGGCAATAAAACCTCTAATGGTGAGGTTTACGATATGTACAAAATGACCGCCGCACATAAAACACTGCCCATTCCCACATATGTTGAGGTTAGACACCTAAATACTAACAAAAAAATTATTGTCCGAATCAATGATCGTGGTCCTTTCCACGGGGACCGAATCATCGATCTGTCATACGCTGCTGCTGCAAAACTTGGCACATTAAAAAATGGTACAAGCTCGGTTGAAATTAGAGCGATTGACCCACGACAGCAGCCACAATTGACCCTGCCTAATAATACGCTTAATCATATTACAGCCCCCTCTTACTCCAGCGGCATAGTTAATATAAGCAACCCTGTTTATATTCAAGTAGCGGCCTTTAAATCCCTTGCAAATGCTAATGCCTTAAAAACAAAACTTATCGCTAAACTACCTATCAGAACAGATGTTTCAGTTAAGACTTATTCAGACAGCTTAAATAGTTTTCACCGGGTATACGTAGGACCTTTTAAAGATAGGGATCAAGCCAAACACTCTCAGCACCAACTCCAAGGCCTAGGTTTTTTAGACATCCGTTATAGGCATCATTAACGGATGCTTGTGATACCTCGCTAAAAAAATCGACGTGGTATAATATTATTTTCACTCCACGCATAACATTACAGCCTGTCATATGAAACCAATTTTCTTTATTGTTAGCTTACTTCTATCCAGTTACGCCTTAGCCTTACCCGTGCCTTCCGCACCAGACCTTAAGGCAAGAAGTTACCATGTTATTGACTTTCACAGCGGTAAGGTTATTGCCTCAAAAAATGCTGACCTTAAATTAGCCCCCGCCAGCATGACTAAAATCATGACTGCCTTAATTGTCTTCCGTGAAATTAACCAAGGCAACCTATTATTAGATGAAAAAGTTCGAATTAGTGAAAAAGCTTGGCGTACGCCAGGTTCAAGGATGTTCATCGAGGTTAATAAATTCGTATCTATTGATGATTTATTACATGGCATGCTCGTACAGTCTGGCAATGATGCCACCGTTGCCTTGGCCGAGCATATTGCTGGGGATGAGGCCACGTTTGCCCAACTTATGAACCAAGTTGCTCATGAGCTAAATATGAGCAATAGCCACTTTATTAACAGTTCAGGGCTACCAGACAAAGAGCATTATACCTCTGCGCGGGATTTAGCCATCTTAACCCGTGCTTTAATTGCCGAATCTCCAGAGCTTTATAAAATAAATGCCATCAAAAAATTCTCGTTTAATGGGATCACTCAGCAAAATAGGAATAAACTTTTATGGCGCGATAGTACCGTTGATGGTGTTAAAACTGGCCATACCGAAGATGCCGGGTATTGTTTAGCTTCATCTGCCGTCCGTGAAAACATGCGATTAATCTCTATCGTTATGGGCACTGACAGTATTGAAGCTCGAAATGATACCAATCAAGCCTTATTGAATTATGGCTATCGTTTCTATAAAACCCACCTGTTATACAAAGCTAACCAGTCGCTCAGTTCAACGCGCGTTTGGAAAGGTGAACAGGAAAACTTAGATGTTGGTTTAACCGAAGATCTTTACCTCACCACCCCACGTAATCAATATAAGAACCTAAAGGCTAGCCTCCAATTACAGCCTCAATTAATAGCTCCGATAAAGCTTAATCAAACAGTTGGTAGCGCTATTATTAAGTTAAATGGGGAGACTCTAGCAACGCGCCCGCTTGTTGCACTAAATACTGTTGCTGAAGGCTCGCTGATACAAATAGTAAAAGATGAACTGCTATTGCTTTTAGAATAAAGGTTTCTCCTATGTCCATGCCAACACCCATAGTTTTTCTTAATGGTGACTTTACGCCCATTACCGATGCCAAAATTTCTGTTTTGGATAGAGGCTTTTTATTTGCTGATGGCGTTTATGAGGTGATCCCTGCTTATGCAGGAAAATTATTTCGCCTGTCACAACACATAGAACGCTTAAACAGTAGCTTAAACGCTATTCGTATGTCTCCCCCGTTAAGCGCACAGCAATGGGAAAGCACGTTAAATAAACTTATCCAGCAGCAGCCAGACCCTGCATCAGACCAGTCGGTCTATTTACAAGTAACACGTGGCGCAAATGAACAGCGCGATCACCAACTACCTGAGCAATATCAAGCCACCGTTTTCGCTATGTGCCAGCCTATCGCTAGTCATAACTTAAACGCTATTGCCCTTGGCATAAAAGCCATCACTTTGGATGATATTCGCTGGGACTGGTGCCATATAAAATCTGTTGCCTTACTCGGCAATATACTGCTCAAACAGCAAGCGGCCGACCAACAATGTACTGAAGCTATTCTATTGCGTGACGGCTATGCCACAGAAGGGTCAGCCAGTAATTTATTCATTGTTAAAAACAAGCAATTAATTACCCCGCCTAAAAGCCACTATTTATTGCCCGGTATAACACGTGATTTAGTCCTTGAATTGGCTACTAAAGAAGGCATAACATGCATTGAGCGTGAGATATCAGAACAACAATTATTTGATGCCGATGAAGTATGGTTAACCAGCTCAACGAAAGAGATTATGCCTGTGATTGAGTTAAACAGACAAGTGGTTGCAGATGGGCAGCCAGGGCAACTTTGGCAACAAGTCTCAACGGCTTATAGCCAATTTAAAACACAGCTAAGAGAATCAGACAATGACCAATAAACAAGGTGATAAGGAACATAATGCCTTAATGCAATACCCCTGTCAGTTCACCATTAAAACCATGGGCTTTGCTCATATTGAACTTGACCTTATCGCCGTAGAGTTGATCCGCCGTCATGCCCCTGATTTAACACATGATGCTGTTGAGAAGAAATTGAGTAAATCCAATAAATACATTTCTCTTAGCATCACCATTACCGCTCAAAGCAAACAACAATTGGACGCTATCTACCAAGACCTTACTGACTGTAAAGATGTCTTAATGTCATTGTGATAACAGCTAAGGAATCCGACAAACAGCTACTTCGCGTTCGCCAACTTGAAAAACTGGACTACCAACTCACTTGGGATGCAATGAAGCAGTTTTGTCAGCAGCGCGATAAGCAAACGCCTGATGAAGTATGGTTCGTGCAGCACCCTGCTGTTTATACCCAAGGCGTAGCAGGTAAAGCAGAACATATCTTACAAACCACATCCATCCCCGTCGTACAATCTGACCGTGGAGGACAGGTGACCTATCATGGACCCGGTCAAATAGTGATGTATGTATTATTTGACCTGCGCCGTTTAGGCATTAGCGTACGAGCGCTGGTGAGCCTATTGGAAGACATTACCATAGCAGGCTTAAAAACATACGGCCTCCATGCCAACTCTCGAAAAGAGGCACCCGGTGTTTATATACAGCAGCAGAAAATCGCATCACTGGGCCTTCGTGTCAAAAAAGGCTGCACTTACCACGGATTAAGTGTCAACATTGACATGGATTTAGCACCGTTCGACCTTATTAACCCTTGCGGAATGGAAGGGCTAAAAGTAACTCAATTGGCTTCACAAGGTATAACCTGTCAACCCTTTGACTTTGCGGCCGTGTTATTACATGAGCTCACTTCTCGGCTACCCTACTCTCCACAACTTACTCACTCCAGCACACTAACTGTTTAAACTTATGTCCAATACTTCCGACCCATTAAAAGCACCTTCCCGTAATACACCCCTGACACACCAGCGAAGTGAATCAAAATTATCACGAATCCCTATAAAGGTTGAAAAGAAAGAGCATGTGTTACGTAAGCCTTCTTGGATTAGAGCAAAGGTTCCAAGTGGACCACGCGTTAATGAAATTAAGAAAGCATTACGCCAACATGGCCTCTATTCTGTGTGTGAAGAAGCCGCCTGCCCTAATCTTGGTGAGTGCTTTAATAATGGCACCGCAACCTTTATGATTATGGGCGATATTTGCACTCGGCGTTGCCCTTTTTGTGATGTAGCCCATGGCAAACCCAACGCATTGGATGAAGACGAGCCACAGAAATTGGCCGATACAATACGAGACATGAAATTAAGTTACGTTGTGATCACCTCGGTTGACCGCGACGACCTACGAGACGGCGGAGCCAATCATTTTGCTGCTTGCATACAGGCCGTTCAAGAAAAGAACCCTAATATACAGATTGAAGTACTCGTCCCCGACTTTAGGGGCCGAATGGATGTTGCCATAGAAATATTAGCGAAAACACCTCCCGATGTCTTTAACCATAATCTTGAAAGCATTCCTCGCTTATATAAGAAAATACGTCCTGGTTCTGATTACCAGTGGTCATTATCGTTACTTCAACGCTATAAAGAGGCGTGTCCTAACGTAGCAACAAAGTCTGGCCTTATGCTGGGGTTAGGAGAAACCACAGAGGAAATATTAGCGGTGATGCGCGACTTACGTGAGCACGGCTGCAACATGCTGACACTCGGCCAATACCTACAAACCAGCCCAGACCACCTTGCTGTGGAACGTTATGTCACACCCGATGAATTTGAAGAGTTTGCCAGACTGGGTTTAGAGATGGGGTTTTCTCATGTTGCGAGTGGTCCAATGGTACGTTCTTCCTACCATGCAGATCAGCAAGCTGCGGGAGTTATTGACTAGCCGTCAAATGCGCTAGCCTTTCTGGCGTACCAACATCTACCCACACACCTGAATACAACTGCCCGCTCACCTCTCCTGCCAGGATTAATTCACGAATAACTGGTGCGAGAGGAAAAGCCGTCGTTTTTTTTGCCTTAAATACTGATGGCTCGAAAACACCCAA
>JAHRWG010000011.1 GCA_019090295.1 Cycloclasticus sp.
GGCCACCTTTCCTCCTGTCACTTCAAAGTCTCCAACGGTTCTATCGCTCACCTTCGTAGCATTTTCCACAATATGTACCGTTTCATTAATGCTACTATCAACCGTACTTGCAATATCAGATAATTCTTGAATATCAGCTGAGCTAAGATCCATTTCACGTCTAACAGTCTCAATAGAGCTGATCAATAAGCCAATAGTTTCATTAATCTTACCCAAGCTAGATTGCGTATGACCAGCTAAACCACGTACTTCGTCAGCCACTACTGCAAAACCTCTACCATGCTCACCAGCACGTGCAGCCTCGATGGCAGCATTTAAAGCGAGCAGATTTGTTTGTTCCGCAATATTTGAGATCACGTCCAGCACACTTTTAACTTCCGATGTTTCATCATGCAGCTTTGCAACATCTTGAGCTAAAGCTTGCTCCCTATCGGCTGTTGTTTGCACGTTCCCTGTCAGCCGCACAATTTCATCTCTTGCTTCCAACAGTTTACTATTAGCAATCAACATTTCCTCTTTACTGGCCTGCGCGTCAATAATTGAGTTATTAATTTCTTCGTTAATCAGCGTCGCTTCATTACTTGCCTCATTAATAATACCAACAGACTTTTCAACATTAGCCCCCACCCCTAATGAGCTCGTTGACAGCTCATGCGCAATAGATGCATTTTCTGTTGATGAGTTTTTGGCGGTATTAACCAGCTCTTGAAGTGCCCCTAACAGACCGTTAACACTATCAGCCATTTCACTTAGCTCTTTAGGCACATCATTATCCAGGGTCTGGGTAATGTCCTTATTCATTGCAATATCCGACAACTTGTTCTTAAACATATCTAATGGTTTTGTCACAGCCATTTTGATCACCAGTAACGCCAGTAAAACAAACACAATCAATAGAGTAGTCGCCGTTACAAGAATGGATTGTCGGATACCATTGGGAACAATCATGACTTCTGCCTCGCCTATTTCCGACAAAATAGCCCAGCGTATATCATCACCAACGCCCACGGTTGCATAAGATGACAACACTTTGTTGCCTTTATAATCAATCACAATTTCTGTATTGCTTTTGCCGCCCAAAGCACTTCGGCTGGCCATAGTATCGATTGACCCTAAGGTAGGATTAGCAAATGAGGCTTGCAACGTATGGTTTACCGGATCAAGGAAACTGTCACTTCGCATTAAGTTATCCTCACCTACAAGGTAATCTTCTTGAGACTCGCCATAGCCCTCTCGAAACATCATCACTTTATTAATATATTTCTCGGATATCTGCATAACCAGCACGCCTACAATATCGCCATCCCTCTTAATGGGGCTACCGACAAACATTGCTGGCTCATTATTGCTGGGGCCATATGGTCTCATATCCACAAAGGTTGTTCGTTTGTTTTCCAGCGTTTTTCGCCAAACCTCACCCAACCCACTGTCTTTTAACGGACCCACTCTTAAATTAGTACCATGATCAGACTCTTTAGCAACAGAATACATCACATGTCCATTCTTTTTAGTAATTAGGAAAATATCGTAATACCCCTTAGTGTCCATGTAATGGCGGAAATAAGCCTCACTTCCTTTAATCATATCCTTTACTTCTTTCCTCTCGACGGGGAAAGGGCCATTGTCAGCGACATTTAAGCCACTCGATACATACCTCAAACCGTTAAACAAGTCCAATGTGTTCAACGACTCCCTCAATAGTTCTATATCACTCTTTTTATGCTCAAAGTATTTTTCAATTTGGCCCTTTTTAATGTCTCGTGAAGAGGTGAGTCGTTCATATGAATTCTTAACCAATTCACTCGTTATTTCTTGTGATGAGAGGTAGCCAACAAAGCTTGCCAGTAAAACAAGAGAGCCGACGACTAGCGATAGAACCTGAACCTTTAGTGAGATTTTATTCATTTTTATACCGAATACCTTTCTTAATTATAATTGTAAGGGTGTCGTTTTCTGTACTAGCCTATCCCCCAGTGCATTAAGCCCTTCGCACAAGCAACTGTACTTTTAACTGAACCAACTTTAAGTGTAGTTCAATTTCTTATCCGTGCGCCCCTTAACAGTTTCATCGGCTACAGGGCGAAAACCTGTAGTGTTAATACGTTAAAATTCAACTTAGAGAACCTGCAATAAGACATCCTGACGTTACATGATTACCTTCTGCCCTCAACTCACTAGTTAAGCACAGGTAAAAGCATCGGTCACGAACAGTACACTCAACCTTTCCCTCAAAGGCACTTATACGCGTTGTGGCGTTAACCCGTATTTTCTAGCAGAATTGCCTTATAAATAAAAATGCCAACTGCAAGCAGCTGGCACTCTTTAAGTCATAGTACTAACTTATAACGCTGGGCCTCCTCTGTCAGCCCATGCCTTCAAGTCCCAATACTCTCGCCATTGGCTAATTTTGCCTTCATCGTCAAACTCAAAAATACCTAGCACGGGTAGTTTGTCAATCGATGAGCCATTGAGCAAACCAAAGGTATCGACACGTTCAGTCACCACGCATTGATCATTCGCCACTAGCTTCAAAATATCAAACTGGCATGCATTACTTATTTTGAAAAAACCTTCAATAAATGCCTTAATCTGCTGCTGACCAATTAAAGGCTCCAGAGGCATATTATGGTAGACCGCATCTTGACTCATTAACCCTAGAATACCTGGCACATCTAAATTATCCCAGGCAGAGCAGAATGCCCTGACTGTTTCCTCATGCTGACTCACTGACATGTTTTCTCCTTTTTACCTTATCGATTACTATCAATTGTTTTTATAACACGGTACGCACCATGGAAAGTAGGAATCGCAACATTATTTTCTTTTGCCGCCTCAATTAGCGGTAAGAATATAGCGTCTGCCTCTGTTACTTTTCCATTAATCAAGTCTTCATGCATAGATGTCCTAATCCCTCTAGGTAACGCTTTCATTCGCTCACCAAGATCAAGACACACTTGAACTGCCTCTTCAAATGTAGACTCATCCAATACTTTTAGAAAAGAAAAAGGTGCATAAAAATCCTGCGGCATGTAGCCCTTAGACTTATAAATATTAATAAGCTCCTTGGCGATCATCACATAGTGCTCGGCCCCTTCACGCACCGAAATACCATCTGCGTAGTCTAAGGCAGGGATGGCGCTTAACGTACTGGCTGCCCAAGCGGACGCACCAGACACTTGTATGGCTTTCTCCCATAACACATGATTAATATCCTCAACAGATTCTGATGTTAAATTAGCCTCGGTAAGTGCTTGAGCTAACACTTCAGTTCGCTCACTACTACCGCCACTTAATTCACCAAAAAAGGCCGTCGTTGGGGCTGTTACGTGATTATTCACCTTCCCAGGCGCCAACAAGGTACCACCTTCAATAATTGAACCGCCGATTACTTTTTGCTCACCAAAATGTTCAATCAATAGCGCTTCTTTACCAACACCATTTTGCATGCTTAACGCACACTTTGTCTGTTCGACTAATACAGCCGCATCGTCTAAAGCAGCCGGTCTATCCTTCGCTTTGGTTAGTAATATATAGTAATCAATAACACCCTCAACTTGATCCGGCGTGGTAACGGCCTGCAAATTGTCCTTGATCACCATATCACCCAAACGACCAACCACTTTAAGGCCGTGTTCGTTAATCGCGTCGGCATGTGCTTGCCGACTGATCAACGTAACTCGATGCCCTGATTTAGCCAAGTACCCGCCTATTACAGAGCCTAGCCCTCCTGCTCCATGGATACATATATGTAATGGTTTTTTCATCATACTAACTCACACCTAATTCTTTTAATTTTGATTGAATACGTGATTTTAATGCAGGCGTGCATTGCTCAATGGGTGGGCGAATCGGTCCTGCTTTCAAGCCGATCTCTTCAAACCATGTTTTCATACTGGCTAAAGCACTCGCATAGGTGAATGTTTGAACCACATCCCAAATAAAGACTTCATTATAAAACTCACGAATATCGTTAAGTTGTGCACTCACTTTATAAGCCTCTTCCCATTTACCTGCAGCCGACAATGCCATGTAATCTTTAATAATATGACGTTTTTTACCGTATAAAATATAAGACAGCTCGCCAAATACTGTTTGCCCACCTTTTCTTAAGTCTTCACAAAAAACAGCTTCAAATGGGTCAGCTACAATAAAGTCAGGGCGAATAATGCTACGTATTTTCAGCGTTTCTACTCGGTTCATAACACCTTGTTTGGTCCCTACCACCGTATCAAGGTCTGCCAAGCGTTGCATTAAGTCCCAGCCGAGCACTTTGCCTGACACAGGTGTTCTATACAGAACCACTGCTAAATCTGAGCTATCGGTGATAAATTTAAACCAGTTATACACTTCATCATCACTTTTAAGCTGAACAACCGGGTTGATTACTTCCACCCCGTCATAGCCAAGTGTTTCCAAGCGTTTCATTTTTTCAATGGTTTGGTACGCGCTAGGGTCTAGTAATATTGAAAACAACGGAATACGTCCATTAACGGCTTCGGCAACAACTTCATGGTAGCGGTACCACTCGTCTAATGTGGCATTCCAACATTCGGCAATAAAACCACCCACAACTAACCCATCCACGCCCATTTCAATGAACGCTTCGATATTCTCACGAATACCTTCCTCATCGAACGTAAAGTCATCATTCATTGGTGAAATAGGACACATAAATAAGCCCTTGATATGCTCATTCGCCCACTGTTTTGCTGTCTCTCTTGTGTAATCCATTGTTTTCTCCTGTTGAGTGTTTTTATTTTTTTATAGTGCCTTCACAATAGCTGCTGCTAATGATTCTGTTGTCGCATTACCACCCATATCTGGGGTAAGGCTATTTTTATTTTGTAAAACTTGTTCTATCGCCTTCACAATTCTATCGGCGGCTGCTTGCTCTCCTAAATGCTCTAACATCATGGCACCTGACCATATTTGACCAATTGGGTTGGCAATGCCTTTACCGGCAATATCTGGCGCCGAACCGTGAACCGGTTCAAACATGGATGGGTAATCCCCTTCTGGGTTAATATTTGCCGACGGTGCTATACCTATGGTGCCTGCTATAGCGGGCCCTAGATCAGATAAAATATCACCAAATAAGTTGCTGCCCACCACAACATCAAACCAGTCGGGGTGTAACACAAAGTTAGCCGCTAAAATATCAATATGGTATTGATCAACACGTATATCAGGGTACTCTTTAGACAAGTCGGCAAAACGTTCATCCCAGAATGGCATGGTGTGCAAAACACCGTTAGATTTTGTTGCTGAGGTGAGGTGCTTTTTATCACGAGTCATCGCCAAGTCGAACGCATACTTCATAACACGGTCAACACCTCGACGAGTAAACACATCGGTTTTTACCACCGTTTCAAAAGGTGTCCCTTCATTTTGTCGGCCACCAATGGAGGAGTATTCGCCTTCACTGTTCTCCCGTACCACGTAAAAATCAATGTCTTCTGCTGTGCGACCCGCTAAAGGAGAACTCACACCTTTTAATAAGCGAATAGGCCGTAGATTAATGTATTGATCAAACGAACGTCGAATAGGGATGAGCAAGCCCCATAAAGAAATATGATCAGGAACGCCTGGGAAACCAACAGCGCCCAAATAAATAGCATCCGAGTCCCTCAACTGCTCTATTCCATCATCAGGCATCATTTTGCCTGTTTCATGGTACGTTTCGCAGCTCCAAGGGTAATCGGTAAAACTCAACTTAAAACCATGCTCATCTGCTACTGTCTGCAACACACTCACGCCAGCAGGCATCACTTCTTTACCTATTCCATCCCCAGGAATAACGGCAATTTTATAATCCTTCAAAATCCCCCCTTGATTGTCTATTTTTTTTGTTTATATTATTAACCTCTTATATTTAATAAATCAATAAAAAAAATGATGAATATTAGTAACCAGAGCCTTTTCAGACAGCAAGCCTTTATAAACGGGCAATGGGTTGATGCAAGTGACCAGCAAACGATGCCTATTTACAACCCGTCTACTCAACAATTAATTGGGCGCGTCCCAGTTATAACCGCTCAGCAGACCCAAGAAGCGATTAGTTGCGCTCAAGCCGCATGGGCAAACTGGCGAGACAAACCAGCAAAAGAACGCTCAAGCATCTTACGGCGCTGGTTTGACCTGATTCTTGAAAATAAAGATGACCTTGCGACTATCATTACCCTTGAACAAGGAAAGCCGCTGAATGAAGCCCAGGGTGAAATTATTTATGGCTCTACCTTTGTTGAATGGTTTGCCGAAGAAGCAAAACGTGTTTATGGCGACACCATCCCTGCACCCAGTTCAGATAAAAAAATAATTGTTATTAAGCAGGCTATCGGTGTTGTTGCAGCCATTACCCCTTGGAATTTCCCCAATGCAATGATTACCCGAAAGTGCGCACCTGCCTTAGCCGCAGGTTGCCCCGTTATTGTTAAGCCTGCCCCAGAAACACCCTTTTCGGCCTTAGCTCTCGCGGAACTGGGTCAGCAAGCAGGTCTACCAGATGGTATTTTAAATGTCATCACGGGAGATGCACAGGTTATTGGTGCCGAGCTAACTGCCAGCCCTATTGTACGAAAACTGTCCTTTACCGGTTCGACCAAGGTAGGAAAAATACTGATGCGCCAATGTGCGGATACGGTTAAAAAATTAAGTTTAGAATTAGGCGGCAATGCACCGTTCATTGTTTTTGATGATGCCGACTTAGATGCCGCTGTTGAAGGTGCAATGGCCAGTAAATTTAGAAATACCGGACAAACCTGTGTATGCGCTAACCGTATTTTAGTTCAAGACGGTGTGTACGATGCCTTTGCAGAAAAGCTGAGCCGTCGCGTGGCTAAAATGGTGGTGGCTGACGGTCTATCTGAACATGCCGAACAAGGGCCACTCATTAATTCAGCGGCCTTGGCTAAGGTGCAAGCTCACCTTGATAATGCCACTGAGCTTGGCGCTACCATCTTAACGGGTGGGCAGCCTCATACTTTAGGCGGGCTATTCTTCCAACCGACTGTGCTTAGCCATGTTAATGAAACCATGCAAATAAGCCATGAAGAAACGTTTGGCCCTATTGCCCCCTTATATCGTTTCAATACCGATCAGGACGCTATTGATATGGCTAATAACACGCCTTTTGGTTTAGCCGCTTATTTTTATTCGCAAAACATTAAACGTGTCTGGCATATCGCAGAAGCACTTGAGGCGGGTATTGTTGGTATTAATGCGGGCATTGTCTCTTCTGAGGTTGCGCCATTTGGCGGCATCAAAGAATCGGGTATTGGTCGAGAGGGCTCCAAATACGGCATTGATGAATTTGTAGAAATGAAATACCTTTGCTTAGGTGAAATGTAGCCGGCTGCTTTAATTCATCCATTCAACTAGAGATTAAACTCTACCGCAGGTAGCCGTTAATAAGACGTTAACGGCTATACCTACCTCTATTCATAGATTATTAGCCGAACTCACCCACTTGATACGAGGCCTTTGCACGAGAGGCAGTTTTCGTGAGAGCAAGGCAAAAAGAGGCGAAAAAACGCAGTTTACAAGTGTAAATGAGCATTTTGAGCCTATTTTTAACACTGCTATCGCGGAAAATGGACTCGTGCAAAGGTCTCGATACGTTATGATGAAGCCTTTATTTAAGACGCACAAACATGCCAGTCACCCATGAGCACACTAATTGAGGTCAATCATTTAACACGTCAATTTTCAGGGCATTATGCTGTTAATGACGTGAGTTTCTCACTTAACAAGGGTGAGGTACTTGGCTTTCTTGGTCCCAACGGTGCCGGAAAATCCACCACTATGAAGATGATTTGTGGCAACTTAACCCCCACAGCAGGTGAAATTAAAATTGGTGGCTATGACATCATCGATCAGCCTAAATTAGCAAAAGCTGAACTGGGATTTTTACCAGAAATACCCCCTCTTTACCCCGATTTAACTGTTGACGAGTTTTTAACCTATTGCGCCAAATTGCATGGCCTAAGAAAAAATTCAATTAAGAAGGCACTTGAGTTATCCAAGGAAAAATGTGGCTTAATGGGCATGGGGTTACGGTTAATTAGCCACTTATCCAAGGGGTATCAGCA
>JAHRWG010000237.1 GCA_019090295.1 Cycloclasticus sp.
TTGAATATCTTTAAAGCCCTTAATGTCTCTAAAGCCAGCTAATTCTAACAAATTATGAACCTCTCTTCCTTGTTGATAGCCATGTTCAAATAAAAGAAATCCTTGGTTGTTTAAATGCTCAGAGGCTCCGTTAATGATCTGCTTGATATCTTGCAAGCCGTGTTGCCCAGAAACTAGGGCGGAATCAGGCTCAAACTGTATGTCACCGCTGCTCAGGTGAGGGTCAAGTTTATCTATATAAGGTGGGTTGCTTACGATCAAGTCAACACGCACATGGCGGATGTCATTGAACCAGTCGCTTTTAATCAATTGAATATTGTTGACGCTGTGTCGCGTTATGTTTTTTTGCGCGACAAGCAGAGCGTTATGGCTAGCATCAATGGCAATAATATTAGCCTTATTGAATTCGCATGCCAGGGTGACGGCAATGGCACCACTACCGGTCCCCATATCTAAGGCTGAAAATGCATGGGTAGGCGAAAATAATGTTTGAATGATGTCAATCAGTAGTTCGGTGTCTGGTCGAGGAATTAAAACATCGGGGGAGACTATAAAAGAGCGAGACCAAAACTCGCGCTCCCCTACTAAATAAGCAATAGGCTGCCCTGCCGAACGCTGCTCAAGGAGTTGATGAAATGTGTATTCTTGCGCGTCTGATAACTCCTTTTCGGGCCAAGTCCGTAAATAAGCGGTATTTTTCTTCAGCAGATGTGCAAGTAGTACCTCCGTATCTAAACGGCTAGTGGAATACTCCTTTAAGGCCTTTATACCAATTGCTATGGCAGACGTGATGTTTAAACGGTCGCTCATATTGCTGCTTAGTCATTAGAGCCAAGCTGGGTTAATTGATCGGCTTGATGCTCTTGTATTAAAGGGTCAATGATTTGATCAAGCGCGCCTTGCATAACCTCATCTAGTTTATAGAGGGTTAAATTGATGCGATGGTCGGTGACGCGGCCCTGTGGGTAGTTATAGGTTCTTATACGCTCAGATCGGTCACCACTACCGACCTGTAGTCGTCTGGATTCCGCTTGTTCGGAGTCAATTTTGTCTTGCTCTGCAGTGAGGATGCGCGATTTTAATAAGGACATGGCTCGTGCACGATTTTTATGTTGAGAGCGTTCATCCTGGCATTCGACAACCGTTCCAGTAGGAAGGTGGGTTAATCGAATGGCTGAGTCGGTTTTGTTAACATGTTGGCCACCAGCGCCCGATGCGCGAAACGTGTCAACACGTAAGTCACCTGATTTTATATCAATGTCATCCATTTCATCTGCTTCGGGCATAATAGCCACCGTGCAAGCAGACGTGTGGACGCGGCCCTGAGACTCTGTTTCAGGAACGCGCTGAACGCGATGTGCGCCTGACTCAAACTTGAGTTGTGAATAGACATCATTACCTTCAATTCGAGCAATAACTTCTTTGTAACCACCATGATCACCATGGCTTTCGGTAATAACTTCAAAGGTCCAACGTTTCTTTTCAGCAAAGCGTAGGTACATGCGGTATAGATCACCGGAAAAAATAGCCGCTTCTGCGCCGCCAGTTCCTGCACGTATTTCAAGAAAGGCATTTTTTCCATCATTTGGGTCTTTGGGAAGCAGTAATACCTGTAGCTCTCTTTCTAGCTGGGTGAGAGTCGCATTAGCTTCTTTTAGCTCATCCTTTGCCATGGCTTTAATGTCAGCGTCACTATCGCTGAGCATGGCTGTTGCAGCTTCTTTGTCATCAAGTGTGACAAGGTAATTATTGTAGGTACTAATGATCGGATCGAGTTGAGCGTACTCTTGACTTAATGAGCGAAATTTATTTTGGTCACTTTGGATGCTGGGCTCGGACAGTAAGCCAGAAATTTCCTCAAAGCGCTCAGATAGTGTGTCTAGCTTATGTAGAATTGATATATTCACGTTAATCTTCTAATTTAAAAAGGTGTTGTGCTGCAGATAGTAATTGATAGTTTCCCTCGGCAGCTGCTTTTTTTAGACTGCTGCTAGGTTGGTGGAGAATTTTATTGGTTAAGTCGTTGGAAAGCCGAGTTAAAACTTGTTCAGCTTCAGCGCCGTTTCGTATGGCCTTTAATGCCTTGCCAAGTAGTTCATTGCGGGCTGATTCCGAGTTTTTTCTAAGTTGATAGATCGTTTTTGAAGCGCTTTGAGCGTTAACCCAGGTTTGAAAGTATGGTATTTGGATGTCAATAATATCTTCAGCCTGTTCCGCGGCCTCGCGTCTGGATTGCAAGCCATCATCAACAATGTTTTTAAGGTCGTCAACACAGTAAAGGTAAACGTCGCTTAAAAGCCCAACTTCTTTTTCAATGTCATGTGGAACCGCGAGATCCATCATAAACATTGGTTTATGTTTGCGTTTTAATATAGCAGTTTCAACGCTTCCCTTGCCTAAAATAGGGAGCTGACTAGCCGTTGATGAAATAATGATATCTGCTTCTGCCAGGTGGTCAGGTATATCTCTTATTTCAATGGCATAACCATTTCCATGCGAAGCAATAGCATGCGCCTTCTCAATGGTGCGGTTAGCAACAATCAACTGACCAATGCCTTGCTCTTTAAGGTGCTGGGCTGATAGCTCAATTGTCTCTCCTGCACCAATCAAAAGGGCAGTATGTTGCTGGAGGTCACCAAAAATTTGTTGAGCTAATTTAACGCCAGCAAAGGCAACGGACACGGGGCTTGATCCAATGGCTGTATCAGTACGCACTTTCTTTGCGACTTGGAACGTATGCTGAAAAAGGCGGCCGAGGTATTTTCCAATGGTGCCTGCGGTTTGCGCTTGTTGATAAGCAGACTTCATTTGGCCAAGAATTTGTGGTTCGCCTAGGACCATAGAATCTAAGCCGCAAGCTACTCGTGACATATGCTTGATAGACGCAGTATCACTGTGGCTATATATGTATTGCCGGATATCCGTCTCAGAGAGGTTATGTTGAGAGGCCAGCCATTTAACAACTTCCTCAATCGTTTGCGGGGCTGTTGCGCAATAAATTTCAGTTCGATTGCAGGTTGATAATATTGCAGCTTCTTCGATAGACGTTAGGCTCTGTAAAGACTGTAGTGATTGACTAAGGCGCTCAGGCGAAAAGACGAGCTTCTCACGAATCTCGATAGGTGCAGTATTATGATTGAGTCCTAGCGTAAGTAACATGTACTTTTGTGTGTTTTACTTCAGTCTAATTAAGTTATTATAAACGTATTCACCATTAGTATGTTCTATTGTTTAATGGACGAGAAACAAGGTGTTATTTGATTGGTTGATGCTGACCGAGTTTAATTTTAAGCTCGGTTATTAAATTAAGAGAGGGGTCGATGTTTTTAAAAAACCTAGGGTTGCTTACAACTTTTATTCTAATGGTGGGTTGTGCGTCGCTGAATAGTGATAATGGAAAAACACCCATCAGCAAGCAGGGTGGCGATGCGAACGTGCTGTTACCTGAGCTGGATAAGAGTGCTAAAAATGTAGCGGTGTCTCCTATGAGCTCGGCCATGCTGTTCAGTTTGTTAGGCGGTGAGATTGCAGGACAAAGAGGAGAAATGCACTTGGCCTCTGCCTTTTATACAGATGCTTCTAGACGTTCTGGCGATCCTCAGGTAGCATTAAGGGCAGCTCAGATAGCGTTATTCACTAATAATACGTCGGCGGCTAAGTCTGCAATTGAGTTGCTGCTGCAAAAAGGAGTGACGACCCCTCAAGTTCAGCGTTTGGCGTTAGCAGTGTATTTGCGTTTAAGCGATCTGGTTAATAGTCAAAAGTATACAGCTAACCTTTTGAATGAAAACTCAGTTCCCGTAAGGAATACGGTTCTTAATGTTGGGCAAATTATTCTTAAAAACTCAGCGCCAGAAATTGCAGAAGAAATGGTTGATTATTTGCTTAGCAAAAGTCAGCATGAAGCTGCAGCCTACCTTGTTCAGTCACAGTTTAAATTGAATCAGGGTGATCTAATAGGTGCTACTCAGGCGGCAAGAAATGTTGTAAAGCAAGATAAACACTGGTCGATGGGGTTTGTGCAGCTTGCAAAGGTTTATGAGGCGCAAGGAGATGTGAAGCAAGCCTTGTTGGTGTTGAAGGAGGCTCAAGAAGAACTGGATGACGTGATACTGCTAAAAGCCTATGGGCAGCTGTTAGCGCGAGATGCTCAGTATGGGTTGGCAGAAAAGTCATTGAAACAGGTATTGAAGAAAAGGCCGGCTGATGCCGAAGCTACCTATGCCCTTGGGCTTGTGCAGCTTAAGCAAAATGATAGTTTGAGTGCATCTCGTCAATTTCAAAAATTAGTGAGCCACGCGGCTTACCATTCCAAAGCAGTGTTTTATTTGGGGCGTATCGCTTACCAGAAAAAACATTATAGTCATGCTTTAAAGTGGTATGCCCAGGTAGCGTTGGGCTCCGAATATATACCCGCTCAAAAAACCATGGCTATGATTGAAGGGGCTATGGGTAACGTGGAAGCGGCAAGAAGACGATTGAAAGACCTACGCGAGAGGTATTCGGCGGAAGAAAAGCAGCTTTATTTATTAGAGGCAGAAATATTATTGGATGAGCAGCAGTATGAGCAGGTGTACGCGCTGATGACGGAAGCATTAAATAAGGATGGCGAGGCGGTAACGATAAGATACACTCGATCTATTGCGTTAACAGAGTTAAGTAAGACGAGTGAGGCAGAGAAGGACTTATTGCTGGTCTTAGATGCAGACCCAGTAAGTGCAAATACACTAAATGCACTTGGTTATCTTTTAGCCAGTAAGACGTTTCGTTTTAAAGAGGCGCGCCAATACCTCACTAAAGCGCTTTCACTAAAACCAAGCGAGCCAGCAATACTGGATAGCATGGGTTGGTTAGACTACAGAGAAGGGCGGTACGAAAAAGCGTTAGATTTGCTACAACGAGCACATGCCGCTTCCCCTGAAGGTGAAATTGCCGCTCATTTAGGTGAGGTGTTATGGGTATTGGGGCGGCAGGCTGAGGCAAGAGAAATTTGGACGGCAGCTGCTATGCGAGACCCAGGTAATAAACACTTACTAGAAGCGTTGAAGAAACTAAAGTGATGCTGAAAAAGTGCGTTTTATACGCGATGGTTTTATTCTTGTTGGCTGGTTGTGCATCCTTAAGTAACCAGTGGAAGAAGCCTTTAATCGTAGATAATAAAACAGAAAGGGATAAGCGGTTAGCGATGAAGAACTGGTCCCTTTCTGGCCGGCTATCAATACGAGATGGTAAGCAATCAAGAATGTCATTAATTAAGTGGCAGCATAATAAAGCATTAGATATATGGGTGCTAAGCTCATTGATTGGCCGAACTGTTGCAGAAATAAGCCATACTGGCGGTGTCACATATATTAAAGAGCCCGGAAAGAGTAAAA
>JAHRWG010000238.1 GCA_019090295.1 Cycloclasticus sp.
GCGACCGTTATGCCCTTTTCTGCCAATAAACACGCAAGGCTCGCCCCAACCATTCCGCCACCGACAATGGCCACATCATGTGTATTCATTGTGCTCACCCTTTGTTTAATCTCGCCAAACGTGTCGCTAACCCCATGGCTTGTATCGCTAATTGGTTTTTTAAAACAGGCAGCTTATCGATTAACAGCAAACCACTATTACGTATAAAACTGACACCGCCATGGTTTGTTGAAAACGTTTTAACTAATTTATCGGTAAAGCCAACAATTAAGTGCTTATCTACCTTTCTTCGGTCAGCATACACCTTAAGTATTTCGTTAACTGCAACCTCACCCCATTTTGTACGCACAACATCAGCCAACAAGGCTGCATCTCGCAAACCTAAATTAAACCCTTGCCCAGCAATAGGGTGTAGCTGCTGAGCCGCATTACCAATTAAAACCACTCGGTCAGAGATGGGGTGGCGTACGTAGGATAAATTCAATGGAAAACATTGCCGTGGACCATCAATACTTAGCCCCCCTAACCAATGACCAAACCCTGCCTGCAATGCTGATGCGAACGCCTCATTGGATAAGGCCATTATTTCCTTGGCCTGCGTCGGTGGCATTGCCCAAACTAATGAGTATGCGCCAGTTACGTGTGGCAACATAGCAATAGGCCCTTCTGGCGTGAATCGCTCGTATGCAATCTGCTGCTGTTCGCTTTCTGTTTGAATAAGCGCAGTAATTGCCTGTTGATTATAAGCTTGCTCACAGCGCTCCAACCCAGCCAGACTTGCAACCACCGATTGCCCACCATCAGCTCCAACGATCAACCGGCAAAACAAACTACTTTCCTCATTGCCTTGCTTTATTGTTACTTCAACCCCTTCTGAACTAACGGTATAAGTTAGTAACTCTGCCGGGCAAATCATATCGACATCTAGGCTGGCTAGCTTTTCGCTTAGAGCCGCCTCTATTTTCACCGCTTCTACAACATAACCAAGCGCCTCAACTTTTTGCTCGGCAGCCGACAAACGTGTTTTACCAAAGCCGCCTTGATCAGAAATATGTATTTGCTTAATGACGACGGCTCCCGCTTCTTGTAGCTCATTCCAAACGTTTAGTTGCTTCAATAAACACCGGCTACCCCATGATAGTGCTATTGCACGTTTACCCGCATCATCATTTTGTTTACGGCTGAGAGGAGCCGCTTCAATAACAGCTATACGCAGCGAGGTGTTTGCTAAAGCCAATGCCAAACAGCTTCCTGCCATTCCCCCACCGACAATAATGATGTCGTATTTAGCCTGCATTCGCTTGCGACATCAGCGCTTCAATATCGGCTATCTCTTTTGGCACTCTGTCAGTTAGTACCTCGTGACCTGTCTTTGTGACCAACACATCATCTTCTATCCGGATGCCGATGCCTCGCCACTTCTCATCTACCTCGGTTGCATTAGGGGATATGTATAAACCGGGCTCAATAGTCAACACCATTCCTGCCTCTAGCTCTCGCCATTCATCTTCTACTTTATAATCACCCACATCATGCACATCCATCCCTAACCAATGCCCTGTTCTGTGCATATAATAAGGCTTATAAGCCTCTTTTTTAATCAGCGTGGCCACTCGGCCTTTTAACAAGCCTAACTTAACGAGGCCTTTAGTTAAAACCTGTACTGCTGCTTCGTGCGGGGCATTCCAGTGATCGCCTGGCTGTACTTTTTCAATGGCCGCGTATTGCGCATCCAATACCACTTGATACAACGCCCTTTGCGCGTCACTAAAGACACCATTAATGGGAAAGGTTCGAGTAATATCTGAGGCATACTTTTCCCACTCGCAAGCCGCATCAATGAGCAGTAGCTCACCATCATTAAGCACCGCATTATTATTGGTATAGTGCAACACACAACCATTTTTACCACCCCCTACTATTGCAGGATAAGCCTCAAGCTGAGCACCATTAACCATAAAGTGATGCTTCATGGCTGCATCCACCTGATATTCAAACATTCCCGGCTTTGTGCAAGACATCGCTTTAATATGCGCATCAATTGAAAGCTTAGCCGCTTTTTTCATCAACTTTATTTCATGCGCCGACTTCAATAAGCGCATTTCATGTAAAAGGTGATCCGATGAGATAAACTCAGCAGGTGCGGTTATGCCTGTTCTGGCTCGACCACGAACTTCTTGTGACCAATCCATTAGCTGCTGATCAAAACTAGGGTTAGCTCCCATAGGGAAATACAGCCTATTCTTATTTTCTAGCAAGCCTGGCAAAATATCATCAATATCATCTATTGGGAACGCATCATCCGCACCATATGCACTAACAGCTTCTTCAAGCCCAATATTAGCACCCACCCATAGCGCCACTTTTTCATCAAACTCTCGGCAGAATAAAACATATTCGCCCTGTTCTCGCCCCGGCACAAAAACGATAACCGCCTCTGGCTCATCAAAACCACTTAAATAGAAAAAATCACTATTTTGGCGAAACGGGTACTCAACATCGCTATTACGCTGAACAATGGAGCTACTGGCAATAGCTGCAATATTCCCTTCTCCGATCATATTGAGAAAGTGCTTCCTTCTTCGAGTGAATTCTTTTTGCTGCTTCAATATGCTGGCCACTTTAAACACCCTACCTAAATTTAATGGAGCCTTGGCTCGTTATCACGCTCATTCTCAATCTCTTGCAAGTCAGCCAACAAAACTTGTACGGCCGCACGAACATATTCTTGCAACTCAAGAAACGCCTGTTCATCAGAGTCATCGGAGTTATCAGAGTCAAGTCGTGAAATTTCCATTAAGTCACGAAGCACGCCTCTATTTTCCTCGCTCCAGTCTTTATCATCGCCCACACCCATGTATGCAACACCGTACAGGAAGCCTTGGCACCATTCACTTAATCCGTTTGCACGCACTCCAATTCGCTGGTCGTCGTCTGGCAGTAACAAATCAAAAATAAAACCATCCGCTTTTAACA
>JAHRWG010000239.1 GCA_019090295.1 Cycloclasticus sp.
ATGTCTCGTGGGCTCGGAGATGTGTATAAGAGCCAGGTTACACTGCATGGGATCCAACAAGCCCTGTTTATATTCTGCATACCGATAATGGCGCCACACTTATGATCCCAAGTGTGTTCATGTCTTGGACTGGTGAATCATTAGATAAAAAAATTCCATTATTACGCGCTAATGCAGCAATGGATAAGGCCGCTAACAAAGTTTTAACTCTTATGGGTGAAACGGATATAGCCCCTTTTAACTCTAGCTGTGGTGCTGAGCAAGAGTACTTTTTAGTTGATACGAATTTTGCAAACACTCGACCAGATCTTTTATTGGCCGGCCGTACACTATTTGGTGCGGCATCCGCTAAAGGTCAAGAGTTTGATGACCACTACTTCGGTGCTATTCCTCCTCGCGTTCAAGTCTTTATGCAAGATTTCGAAGACCAATTATATCGCTTAGGTATTCCTGCCAAAACCCACCATAATGAAGTAGCACCTGGGCAGTTTGAAATTGCTCCTTACTTCGAAGCAGCAAACCTTGCTGCCGATCATCAGCAACTTATGATGACGCTATTACAACTAACAGCTAAAAGGCATGGCTTCACTTGCTTGTTACACGAAAAACCTTTTGCAGGTATTAATGGCTCGGGTAAACACGTTAACTGGTCTGTTGGCAATGCAACCCAAGGGAATTTACTCGACCCAGGAAAAACACCTCACGATAATTTAAATTTCTTATTGTTCTGCGGTGCTGTTATTAGAGGTGTTCATAAATTTGGGCCTTTATTACGTGCTGTCATTGCATCCGTTGGAAATGACCATCGTTTAGGTGCCAACGAAGCTCCTCCAGCCATTATTTCAGTTTATCTTGGCGAACAGCTTGAAAAAGTATTCAGCGACATTAAAGATGGCAAACTAAAACCTAGCGTAGATGGTGGTGTTATGGACCTAGGCTTAAGCCAAATTCTTAATTTTGAGCGTGACCCAGGTGATCGTAACAGAACATCACCTTTTGCCTTTACGGGTAATCGTTTTGAATTCCGCGCGGTTGGCTCTTCACAGTCCGTATCTGGGCCATTAGTGGCTTTAAACACTATACTAGCAGACTCGCTTGAATGGCTTGCTGGTAAGCTTGAAGTGGCATTAACAAAAGGCAACCAACAAGAGGCTGTTATCTCTGTCCTTAAAGACATGATGGCAGAGCACGGTAATGCAATATTTGGTGGCGATGGTTACTCAAGCGAATGGCATCAAGCAGCTGTAGAGGAACGTGGGCTTAAAAATATTCCAACAACAGCCGATGCACTTCCTGCTTTTCGCGAAGCCTCAATTCAGGAGCTTTTCAAAGCCACGGGCGTGTTATCTCCTGTCGAACTGGATAGCCGTTTTGAAGTGTACTCAGAGCAATACATTATGTCCATTAGTGTAGAAGCCAAGCTGATGGTTGATATGGCAAAAACGCTCATTTACCCAAGTGCATCACGCTACTTGTCAGACTTATCGCTGGCTAATGCTAGCGCTATTGATATGGGGCTTGAGCTAGACAACAGTATTGCGCAGGAAGTTGCGGCTGATATTAATGGCATGCTTGCAGCTGTTAATAAGCTTAGCACCGCTAGTGAGAAAGAAGACTTTGCATCAATAGAAGAACATTTACAGTATTGTGCTAATGAAATCTGCGGTCTCATGGCAGTTGTTCGCTCACATGCCGACTCACTAGAGTTAAATGTAGCCGATGAACTATGGCCTCTCGCTAAATACCAAGAAATGTTATTCATTAAATAATATCTCTTTTTTAACTAAAGGCCGCTACTACAGCGGCCTTTTTTATGCCTGTTGCTAAAGCTTGAAACGATCAGCAGCAGGGATTAGTTATTTGGCAACCTTTAAAGACCCACCCTCTTTTCTTTGCCGCTTTTACGGCATAAACATTCTTAATACCTAGTGTGAGACATGACTAGCCAACCTAGGGACGATCAAAATAAAGTAAATAATCGACCCATCAGGTATGCTTAGGTATTCGATTAAGTCGCTCCCAGTAAACGAGCAGCATGGATATTAAACAAGACAATGAGCAACCATAAATTAATTCATAGAAAACGTAACAAAGTCCTTGGTATACCCGAGCTTATTGCAATCGCTCTTGGCGGAATGGTTGGTGGTGGGATTTTTACTATTCTTGGGATTTCCGTATCCATGGTTGGTGCTTACACACCTTTTGCCATTGCTCTAGGTGGTTTACTTGCTCTCTTGGCTGCTTATTCCTATGTAAAGCTTGGCATTTACTATAAAGACGAAGGCGCTAGCTACTCATTCTATAAAAGAACCTTTCCAAACTTTCCTTTTGCCGCCTCGCTCGTTGGCTGGTGGGTTATATTTGGCTATATTAGTACCATTGCACTATATGCCTACACCTTCTCTTCATATGCTCTTAGCGCCTCTGATTTTGCCAATAATGAGTGGGCTCGAAAATCTGTCGCAGCATTGGTTATTCTTACCTTTACCCTTATTAATGTTTGGAGCGTAAAAGGTATGGGCAAAATCGAAGATATTATGGTTTATAGTAAGCTGGTTATTTTGGTAGTGATCTCTTTTGTCCTTATCAATAATAGTCAAACAACCCTTCCAGTTCTCCTGACTAGTCACCACTTATCTGGGAACGGTATCAATATCTTCTCTATCTTCATTGTTGCATCGGTTACATTTGTAGCCTATGAAGGCTTTCAACTGGTTATTAATGCCGTTAATGAAATGGACAAGCCCGACAAAAGTATCCCCAAAGCTATTTATACTGCCATACTCCTTTGCATTCTTATTTATATCGTTATCTCATTAGGGGCTATTTTAGCCATTCCTTTCGATGATATTATTGAAAACAAGGAATACGCACTTGCTGCTGGCGCTGAAAAAATACTGGGGCACTGGGGAACAGATTTGGTGATTCTAGGTGCTTTATTAGCCACTAGCAGCGCTATTAGTGGCACCTTATTCGGTGCATCAAGGCAAGTTTCGGTCATAGCAACCGACCATTACTTGCCCAGCTTCCTCTCTCACAAAGTAAACTCTATTCCTATTTTCGCCATCATCGGCATCGCCTTGCTAGCTATATTTCTTGTATTCATTGGAGATCTAGAACTTATTCTTGAATTTGGTAGTATCACATTTCTATTTGTATCCATACTCATGACCTATGCAAATTATAAAGTTCGCAATTTAACAGGCTCTTCTTTAGCCATTATCTTATCGGCATTTTTTGGCTTAGTGGCTGGGACACTGGCCATTTTATATTATGAGTTTACCTATCAACCACAACAAATACTCTTTACTACCGGCATATATGGCTGTTTAACCCTTGGCGCTTGGTTATATTCAAAGAAGAGTATCTAATTAAACAACACCATTTGTTATGTATCGTGTTATTAATATTTGGATGTTAATTTTAAGCAAAAAAAACGGGGCAAAAGCCCCGTTTCTTATTAATACGTCGAATTTATTTAACGCTTAATTCAACTCTTCGATTTTGTGCACGACCTTCTTTTGTGGCATTATCAGCAATCGCGTTATCTTCACCAAAACCAACTGATGTTAATTTAGTTTCAGAACACCCCTGTTCGACCATAAACGCAACAACAGCTGCTGCACGGCGTTCTGATAAATCTTGGTTATAAGCACTAGCACCTTGTGAGTCAGTGTGACCACTCACCAATAAGCTTACATCAGTATGGTGTGTATGATGCGCAAGCGCTATAGGCGCTAAAATAGCCTTAGCTGCATCAGTTAAGTCTGCAGAATTTGTATGAAAATTAACACCCTCTAATACAAAGGCATCAACACAACCTAGCTCATTGACCATCGCGCCTGCTTTTGAATTAGGACATTGGTCCTTATAATCAGCTACGCCATCGTTATCAGAGTCTAGTGCACAGCCTTTATTATCTACCACTGCACCAGCTGGTGTTGTTGGGCACTCATCAATGCTATCAGCTACGCCATCATTATCAGAATCTTTAGGTGCAACCACTGGTTTAGGTTCATCAGCCATTAACGCACAAATTGTACCGCCAATAACCGCACCACCAATAGCACTTAATATTGCATCTTCATGGTCATGATCATCACCAAACCCACCAGCTGCACCACCAATAGCGGCTCCAGCTAACGCGCAATTCTGCCAATCTTGTTTTTCCACACTGGCACAACCAGCCAGTAAAGCAGATGCTGCTAAAATAGCAGCTATATTCTTAATTACTTTCATTGTTAACTCCCTTTTTAAAAAATTGTCATTCCGTCACATTTTACATCAAATTTATTGACAAGCGTTAAACCAATTATGAAAGCCCTTCGTTAACCTCACCTAGGTATGAGCCGGTACCGCTAATTAACTTGTATATTTATTCGACTTTACATCCTTATTAACAATTAACCTCCTCCACTTGTAAGGTGTAGTGGTTTAAAATTCACAAACTACTTGAAAAATTAAGGTTAATTTAAGCCTCATGAGGTTTTAGGGTTAAGTTTCACAAATTGAATCCCTTATAATTTATTTAAACTTCTTAAAAAAAAATGAAAAATATGGATGAGGAAAAAACGAATATTAAAAGTTCTTGCATGGGTTTTAATCCGACATACTCTGAAGAAGCTCCAAGCTTCGAGCAAGTTAGTCAATTAGCAGGCAGTACAATTATCGAATTTGGTGCGCCTTGGTGTGGACACTGTATTGCTGCTACTTCAGCTATACAAGAAACGCTCTCTAAACACCGTGACGTAACTCATATAAAATTATTTGACGGGAAAGGAAAAATTTTAGGCCGTAAATTTAAGGTTAAACTTTGGCCAACTCTAATTTTATTAAATAATGGTCTAGAGGTAGGTCGCCTTATTCGACCCTTACAGGCTGGCGAGGTTAATCAACTACTGGAAAACCCTCAGCAAAAATACGACTAAACTCCCCCACCCCTTCTTAAAATATAAAATAAACGATAAAATCAAGAAAAACAGCCTCTCTTAAGCCCAACCACAGCTTATTTAGCAAACACCCTTACTGCTTACCTAATATTTTAATATAAAACGCCTAACAAGGCTCTCCTTCTCAATACCAGAATTTTTCCTCATTCTTCCTATAATTAAAAAACCTGATACCCTTTTCAGCCTGTTTATTACAACCATAAAAAAAGCCGGGGAAGATAACTACCCCAGCTTTTTATTTCCATATTCAAATTTCTTGTGGAAGTTTATTCCCTTAAACGTCTAGGTTTGAAACCTCTAATGCATTTTTTTCAATGAAGTCACGTCTAGGTTCTACTTCATCACCCATTAGTGTCGTGAATACTTCGTCCGCGCTAATCACATCTTCAATTCTTACCTGTAGTAAACGCCTGTTATCAGCATCTAGGGTGGTTTCCCATAGTTGTTCTGGATTCATTTCCCCCAGACCTTTATAGCGTTGAATCTGCTGACCTTTACGTGCTTCTTTCATTAGCAAGCCGAAAACTTCTTTGAAGCTTGATACCTCGGTTTTTTTATCACCTATAGCCAGTGCTGTGCCTTCTTCAAATAAGTCACTGACGGTGTTACCAAAATGAACGAGTTTTTTGTATTCTGCTGATTTAAAAAACAAGGAGGTCATTTCAAACTTTTTTTCAACTCCATGCGAAACGGTTGAGCCTGTGATACTCCATTTACCTTCTTCTTCGTAATCAACTGCTAAGGTGTAAATAGTTGCACTTGTTTCTACTGCATTCAAGTCGGCTTCTAAGCCACTTAGCCATTCCTCAATGTCCTGTTTACTTGTCTCGAGTTGCAGTTCTGCTGATACCAGTAGTTTATTAAGCACTAATTCATCGTAACGGCCCGATAATCTCGCGATCATACTTTCTATTTGTAGGTGTTCTTTTGCGAGTGTCTCTAACGCTAAGCCTGAAATAACCGGGCTACTTTCATTAACGACTAAACTGGCTTTTTGTAAACTTAATTGCAGTAGGTAACTATTAAGCTCGCTATCATCTTTTACGTAGTGTTCTTGCTTGCCTTTTTTAACTTTATATAGTGGTGGCTGTGCAATATAAATATTGCCATTTTCAACCAATTCCGGCATTTGACGATAGAAGAATGTAAGTAATAAGGTACGAATATGTGAGCCATCGACATCTGCATCGGTCATGATAATTATTTTATGGTAGCGAAGGTTTTCTGGCTTATATTCTTCTTTACCAATGCCACAACCTAAGGCTGTGATTAGCGTCCCCACTTCATCAGAGGAAATCATCTTATCAAAGCGTGCCTTTTCTACGTTTAAGATTTTACCCTTTAACGGCAAAATTGCCTGAGTTCGCCGATCACGCCCTTGCTTAGCTGAACCACCCGCAGAATCACCCTCCACTAGGAAGATTTCAGATAAAGCGGGATCTTTTTCTTGGCAGTCGGCTAATTTACCAGGCAAGCCTGCAATATCTAAGGCTGATTTGCGACGTGTCATTTCTCGTGCTTTTCTTGCAGCATCTCTTGCTCTGGCTGCTTCTAGCATTTTATTGGCAATTTCCTTTGCTTCTGACGGATTTTCCAATAAAAATTCGTTTAATAATTCAGATAAGGATGACTCTACAATCGGCTTAACTTCCGATGAAACTAACTTATCTTTCGTTTGTGAGGAAAATTTTGGATCAGGCACTTTAACCGATAAAACAGCCGTTAAGCCTTCTCGCGCATCATCTCCAGAAGTGGTCGCTTTTTGTTTTTTGGCTAAACCCTGGCTTTCAATAA
>JAHRWG010000240.1 GCA_019090295.1 Cycloclasticus sp.
GTACCCGTGGGTGTGTGGACGTTGTACACGAGAGTTTTCCTTGGAGAACTTACAAGAGCTGACGGTTCATCATCGGGATCATGATCATGATAATAACCCCGAGAATGGAAGTAACTGGGAGTTATTATGTGTTTATTGTCATGATAATGAACATTCAAGACTTATTGACCATGAACACGGATCAGTCGGTAAAGGTAAACAACAGAAAGAAGAATTAATGCAGAGCCCATTTGCGGGGCTTTCTGAATTATTGAAAAAATAGTAATGCCAGTGATGTTTATAACAAAAATAATAAAAATGGAGAGAGTATGTCAGAGGTTAATAAGAAGATAGTTAGAGAATTTTTTGCAGCAATGGACAGTAAACGTTTTGATGATATGAGGGACTTGTTGCACCCAGACCATCTGTTTCACTTGCCCATGGCAAAGGAGCCACTGGGGAAAGACGCACATATGGTGATGAATATGAAGCTGCAGGAGTCAATGACGGACTTTGACCGGTATTTTTATGACCAAATTGCTGAGGGTGACAAGGTTGTGAGTCGAATGAAGCTCCGTATGAAACATGTGGGCGAATTTAATGGTGTTTCACCAACGAATGAATATGTGGACTTAGATGCTATTCACATTATGCGTATTAAAGATGGACTAAACATTGAAGAATGGGATGCAGTAGATTTTGTTCCATTCCTTAAAGCACTCGACTTTATCCCAAAAAATACTAAAGGGCCTTGGGACTAGGACCAATAAGGTGCCTTCATAAAAGAAGGCACTGCTAAAAAATAGCTCAAGAATTGTTGGCATAGGCCGATAGATCGATTGATAAGCTAATAACCTTTAGGAGGTTGGTATGGCCATTGATGCAACGTTAGCGTTCAATCAACAAGTGCAAGCACTCGCTAAATCGGGTGATAAGGCAGGCAGTGCTCCAACGGGGCGAGAGGTGTCGGAACTGGCTCATGCAAAAAACCTAGCCCAAAAGGGGCTAAATGCGTCTATTCTTGAGTCGACAATAGAATCTAGTATTGCCAATTCTCCGCAAGTTTTAGTGCTAAAGACGGCACTGGACGGCATTAATGATGTACTGCAGGCTAGCTTGGGTGAAAATGCCATTCAAAACGCTTATGATGCTGGTTTAGATGTCAGCCCAGATGCAACGGCTACACGTATTGTTTCGTTAAGCACAAACTTCTTTAGCCAGTACCAAGAACAGCACTCAGAGCTTGGCCAGGAAGAGGCTGTTGCTACTTTCGTTGATATTATTCGAGGTGGTATTGAAACAGGCTTTTCGGAAGCTCGGGATATATTAAGCAGCTTAAGTGTACTAGAGGGTGACATAGCCAGTAATGTTGATGAAACTTATGGCTTGGTGCAGGAAAAACTAGCCGAATTCGTAACGAGTTTTAGCCCAGGTTGACGGCCTTAATGGTCTCTTTGCTCGAGTTTACTGGTTCAGCTAATGGATTTTAAAATGGCTTCTTTTGAACCGAGAAACGCTTTAGTCTCATCATCAAGGGTCTGAATAGCTTGAGAGATACGTGTAGGTTCCTGTTCTTGTAAATCCACTTCAAGTTGTTTAGCTGCTTGCTTAATGCGGGGCGTTCCGCAATATGCTGCTGATCCATGTATTTTATGGGCAACTTCTCTAGCAGCCTCATAATTACCTTCATTTATATAGGCTATAGTCGAGCTAATTTGCTCTGGTAATGCTTTGAAAAATTTATTTAAAAGCAACGCGATCAGTTCTAGGTCATTATTCATGCTACGTTTAGCCAACTCAAGGACGAATACGTCATGGTTTGGTGTAGACGTGTCTTCTTCAGAATTTAAGACATAAAACGGTTTATCTACCGTGTTGTGCTCACTCAATAATTGTGCAACTAATTTAAAGAAAACGGTTTGCTCAATAGGCTTAATG
Source organism: Cycloclasticus sp. (assembly GCA_019090295.1). GTDB lineage: Bacteria > Pseudomonadota > Gammaproteobacteria > Methylococcales > Cycloclasticaceae > Cycloclasticus. The sequence goes on from JAHRWG010000240.1 coordinate 1,918, forward strand.
AGGTAACCATCAAAGGCATTGATATGTGCTGCTCGCTCAACACCAGATGAGACATGGGCGGTGATGGCAATGGCGGGGGTTTTATAATTAGGGTTTTGAGGCTGTTGTCGAATTTTATTAAGGACTTGATCACCCTTCAAGAAAGGCATTCGAAGGTCAAATAGCATTAAGTCAAAAGGCTTAGATGATGACTTATCAAGTGCCTGCTGGCCATCATTGACTAGGGTGACGTGTGCGTTTTGGTTTTCTAAAAGTGTGCTTAGTAGCAAGCGATTTATTTCATTGTCATCTGCCACCAGAATATTAACCGTTGATAGGTCAGGGAAGTCGTCTTCTGGATTGGGGGTAGGCGTGGGGAGTATGTCTTTATCATCCACAGGCGTAAAAGGGATTGAAAAGCAAAAAACAGAGCCTTCGTTAAGGATACTTGATACGTTGATATCACCATGCAATGCATCTAGAATGTTTTTAGTAATAGCTAAACCTAGGCCTGTTCCAGGTTCTGTTGTATTGCTATCTAATTGGATAAACTCATTGAACAGCAATTTAATGTTTTCTTTGCTGATGCCAATTCCTTGGTCTGCGACACAAACTTCAAGGTATTTGTCCTTAGGTTGATTGATTTTTAGTGAAACCGTGACAACAGAATTAGGACTAAACTTTATCGCATTGTTAATGAGGTTAATAAGTATTTGGCCAAATTTAACAGGGTCTTGGCGGATAAATCTAGGGGCGTTTACATCATGTTGATATTTAAGTGAAACACCATTTTCTTTTGCCTGAGCGGATAAAAGGTGTAACACTTTTTCTATACTTTCTTGTAGGTTGAAGCTAATCGGTTTGATTTTAATTTTTCCTGCATCTAGCTGTGAGAAATCCAGTACTTCATTGATGATCTGTTGCAGATTTGTTGAAGATACACGTGACGCATCAACAAGATGCTGCTGCTTTTTATCCAGATGGGTGGACTGGAGAATATTTAAAAAACCAATTATTCCATTGAGCGGGGTTCTAATTTCATGACTAATATGTGAGACAAGTCGGCTCTTTATGTCAGCTGACTCACTAATTTCTTGTTGAGCCTCATATAGCTTGTCATTCTGCTGCCGTAGGGCTAGGGTGGCATCACTGACTTTCTTCTCTAGAGTCTCCCGCGAATCCTGAAGTTCCGCAGCCATGTCATGTATGCCAGAGGCTAAAATTGATATTTCATCCCGCTCTCCTTTATAACTGGCAGGGACATTAAAATCACCTTGCTTGATTTTTTCAATACTTTTAGCTAAGTCTAGAATGGGCTTGCCAATGACTTGACTAATGTAATGTGCAATCAACGCTATCAATACCAGAAGAAGGAGCGTGATATAGAAACTGTTTAATAAAACACGCTGCTGACGTACTTTAATAGCGTGGTATGAGATAGAAAGAACAACATAGCCAATAACACTGTCGCTCTTGTCAACGTTCTCACCAATGAAGATTCCGTCAACATCATCTTGTTGAAGAATCCTTTTGATTTTAATGGCTTGAATAATATTTTTTGCTACGTGTCCTTTAGATGGCTGATTATTGCTGGCGTTAGCTAGGGCCTTGTTATTAGCATCAGTAATAATAATCGACACAATATCAGGTTCGTTTATTGCCGCATTGAGCCGGATTTGCAACGCAAAGTAATTGCCAGAAAAGACATCATTTATGCTGGACTCAGCAATTGAGAGGGCTAAGCTCTGATTTTTTTTGTGGAGTAATTCGTACATTTCGTTTAGTCGAGCACTGGTTAAATAGATGGCGACAATAATGGACAGTGTTGCAGCGGGTAAAATACCAAGAAGTAGCAGTTTCTGCTTGAGTTTAAGTTTATTGATCAGTTTCATCAGCACGTATTTCGCTTGCTAGTTCAAGGTCGCTAGGAAAGTTTAGGTTTAAACTTTTTGCAACCGCCCGGTTACTTAAGACACTAAAGTAACGAGGGTAAATAAAGCTATGCGGGTGAGCTGCCAGTGGCTCAATATGTATTAAAGACTCCGCTAAATGCTGACTTAATTGATCTAGGCTACTAGTTACTCCACTAATAGCCCCAGCTTTCATAAAGCCTTTAGAGAAGCCGATAACGGGTGTCCCATACCGATAGCTGGTGAGCAGGACTTGTGATAACGAAGAGCTGTTGTAAACACGACTATCTGGAATAGCTAAAATGATATCAGAAGAACGGGCAATATCATCTATCTGATAACGAACTCGACTGGCTTGAGTCAGGTGTATATTGAGGTTTAACGAGCTTTGTTGAATCGCTTTCTTTAAGGGTTGGATAAAAAAACTAGACTGCTCGGTAACAATAACGCCAATATCTTTAATATTGGAATCAATCAGCTGAATTAATTTTATTTGCCTTTTTGCTGGTTGGTCTAAAATAAAAAACCGATGTTGGGGTAGACTGGTTAAGCAATTGGGTAAGCAGCTGGCATATTGTTTAGCCTTTGACAGCGTCGTGAGGGCGTGAAAAACAGGGATGTTTTGTTTTAAAGCAAGCAGTTTGCGACTGGCCGTTTTGTCTAGGCTAATGATGGCATTAGGAGCACTGTTGTTGAGGTCTGGAATAGATAGTTTATCAGTTGTTATCGTTGTGAGGGTGAGCGTGGGCTTATTAATGATTTGTTTTGAGAGGGCCTTGATGAATAACTGTTGATAGCGGCTGTCAGCATCGTAGATTAGCGATATATTGGCAGCAAGGGTTGAGGGCGATATGATGATCGCAAGGCTGAATAAGACCATGTGCATTAGACGGTTATTCATAGCGATACCCAACCGTTAAGTATGCAATATTATTAGCAGTTGCTGCTTGGTGAAAGTCAATGTTTTTGTCTAGCGCAAGTTGAACATCAAGCCGAATATCAATAGCGTGTTTTCTTGGAAGTTTTAATTGTTTTTTAAGAGATAAATCAAGTCGCTGGTAACGAGGTTGTAAGATGTTTTGTGGGCCAAGGTACTGCATGTTGCTTTGGTAGTAATATTCAATACCAGCTTGCCAAGTTGTAAACTGATGAGACCATAAAGCACTGAAATTATGCCTAGGGATAGAGTCATTAAGCCGCTGGTTGCTAGCTTGCTTAATATCAGTGGCAGCGTAGCTTAGGTGAAGTAAGTCTCTATGGTTGAGCCGGTAGCCTATTTCAAACTCAATACCTTGGACGGTAGCGCTATCTAGGTTATCAATAACGGAGACAGTGTCATTAATTGAATTGTTAATGAGCTCCTTATAAACGTTTTGAAAGGCTTTTACATCAACGTTTAAATGCTTCTTTAGGTAAAGGCCATGATAGCCAAGTTCAATCGAGTTGACGGTTTCTGGTTTTAGATGGCCAGCAGATGATTGAATTTGAGAGCCCAGTAAGAAACTCAATCGATCTTCCTCGGTGATGACCGGGGCTCTAAAGGCTTGTGTGGCGGTTAAACGGTACGCATGGTGGGGCGAGCTTAAGTAGTTAGCGCTGATGCGAGGGGATGCACTGGTGCCTGATAACTGACTTTTTTCAATAAGTGCGCCGGTATTAATAAGGAGTCGGTCTGTTAGCTGGGTTTCTAAGTTACCAAAGACTTTTATTCGAGTATTCTTTTTTAGTTGCCGGTGATTGAGCCTAAAA